>PEWM01000155.1 GCA_002779455.1 Deltaproteobacteria bacterium CG07_land_8_20_14_0_80_60_11 | reverse complement strand
TGCTCACTCCTAAATCAGTCCTAACGCCGCGTCCACCTGGGCTTCCAGCTGTTCCGGGGTGAACCCGGCCACGTAGATGCCCGCCTTGGGGCAGGTGGCCATACAGGAGCCGCAACCCTTGCACTGGATGGGGTTGACTTCCACGGTTTTCCTGAGGTTGCCCTCTTTCATGTATTCCAGCAGCGTGATGGCCTTAAACGGGCAGGCGTCCACGCAGAAGGCGCAGCCGTCGCAGTTTTCGTCAATGGGGTTGCTGATGATGGACTCCAGTTGCAAGAAATCCTTGGACAAAACGGTGTTGGCCCGGGAGGCGCAGGCCAGGGCCTCGGCCACCGACTCCTGCATGGGCTTGGGGTAGTGGCACAGCCCCGCCATATAGATGCCTTCGGTCGAGGCCTCCACCGGCCTGATCTTGGCGTGGGCCTCGGTGAAAAAGCCCTCGGCGTTCAAGGGCACCTTGTAGAGTTCCGCCAGGGGCGCGTTCTGATGGGGTATGATGGTGGTGGCCAGAGTCAGAAAGTCCACCGTGAAGCTCACCGGCATCTGCAGGATCTGATCCGTGACCGTGATCTTCAGGCGACCGTCCGCCTCTTCCACCCGGGGCAGGTCCGCCAGGTGATGCCGGATGAAAATCACCCCGAGTTCCCGGGCCCGCTGGTAGAGAGATTCCCGTTCGCCATAGGTGCGCATATCCCGGTAGAGGATATAAACGTCCATCTCCGGGTTGATAGTTTTCAGCTTGATGGCGCTCTCCACCGCGTGGGCACAGCACACCTTGTTGCAGTAGGGCCGCTCCGGGGTGCGGGAGCCGACGCACAGAATAAAGGCCGCGGCCTGGGCTTTTTTCAGGCGTTCGCTCTTCTGGGTGATCTCTATGTCCAGGTCCAGGGACAGGAGGACGTTGGGGTTCTGTTTGTACAGGTACATGCCTTCGGGCCGCAGCGGTTCGGCGCCGATGGCGATGACCACCACCCCGTGCTCGATCGCCGTCCCGGTGGACAAGGTCGTGGTGAAGTTGCCCACCACCCCCGACACCCCTTCCACCCTGGCGTTATAGTGGATGGTGATCTTATCGTGGCCGGTCACCTTCCGGATCAGGGCGTCAAGGCGCGGCTTCACCAGTCCGCCCCGCCAGGTGGTGTGGAGCTTAAGGGCGTTTCCCCCCAAGCGGTCTTTTCTCTCCACCAGGTCCACGACATAGCCTTGATCCGCCAGGGCCAGGGCGCTGGTCAGGCCGGCGACGCCGCCGCCGATGACCAGGGCCCGATGGTTGACGCTCACGGTGATATAATCCAGGGGCTGGAGCAGCCTGGCCTTGGCCACCGCCATGTTCACCAGGTCTTTGCACTTGCCCGTGGCCTTGTCCGGCTCGTTCAGGTGGACCCAGGTGCACTGGTTGCGGATGTTGGCCATCTCAAAGAGGTATTTGTTGAGGCCGGCGGTCCGCAGCATGTCCTGGAAGATGGGGGCGTGGGTGGAGGGACTGCAGGACGCCACCACTACCCGGTTAAGGTTATGCTCCTTGATCTTTTCCACCATCACGGCCTGGGCGTCCTGGGAGCAGGTGAACAGGTTTTCCTGGGCATAGGCCACGTTGGAAAGATTTTGGGCATAGGCCACGATGTCCGGGACATCGGCCACCCCGCCGATGTTCAGGCCGCAGTTGCACACAAAGACCCCCACCCGCACCGGCTCTTCCAGCACGTTAAGTTCCGGCGGGAATTCCTTCTTCCGGGCCAGGGCGCCCCGGGCCGCGGCCAGGGACCGGGTACTGGCGGCCGCCGCGGCGCTTCCTTCCATCACCGACTGGGGGATGTCCTTGGGCCCGTTGAAGGCGCCGCAGGAGAAAATGCCCTCCCGGAAGGTGGTGGTGGGCTCGAAGCAGCTGGCCTCCACAAAGTTGTTGGGGCTGAGCGGGATCTTCAGCTTCTCGGCCAGGGCCACAACGTCCGGCGGAATCACCATACCCACCGAGAGCACTACGGCATCAAAGATTTCGTCCGCGACCTCGCCGGTCTCGGTGACGTAGCGCACCTCCAGGTCGCCGCCGGCGCCCGCGGGCGAAACCGTGTGCACCCGGGAGCGGATCAGGCGGGTCCCCTGGTTCTGGATGCGCACCATGTACTTTTCGAAATCCTTCCGGGGGGTGCGCATGTCCATGTAGAACAGGGCCATGTCCAGTTCCGGGCCGATGTGCTCCCGGGCGATGACCGCCTGCTTCAGGGCCACCATGCAGCAGAAATTGGAGCAGTACGGGTGCTCGCCTTCCCGCTCGCTGCGCATGCCGACGCAGTGGATCCAGGCGATCTTCTTGGGCTCCTTGCCGTCGGAGCGCCGCACCACGTGGCCGTGCAAGGGGCCGCCGGGGCTGAGGATGCGCTCGAACTCCAGGCTGGTATAGACATTGGGATACCGGCCGTAGCCGTAAGCCGTGAGGCCGCTGGGGTCGAAGGTCTTGAACCCCGGCGCCAGGATAACGCTGCCCACGTCCAGGGTGACCTGTTCATCCTGCTGGTCGTAGTCAATGGCCCCGGCCGGGCAGGTCTGGGCGCAGATCCCGCAGTCGCCGGTGAGCATGTGTACGCAGTTGTCCCGGTCGATGACCGGCTCCTTGGGCACCGCCTGGGGGTAGGTTTTGAAGATGTTCCCCTGGGCCATGAGTCCGGCGTTGAATTCGGAAAGTCTGGGTTTGGGAGTCTTGCCGCTGATTTTGGCCAGGTCGTTGATATGGCCGGTGGGGCACACGAAGAGACAGGCGCCGCAGGTGCGGCAGGTCGCCGAAAACTCGCCGAAGGGGGTCATAACCTCGCGTTTGGCCCCCCGGCCCATCATGGCGATGGCTGAGGCATGTTGGACTTCATGGCACATCCGCACGCATTTGCCGCACAGGATGCAGTCGCTGTCGCCTTGGGGGTAACTGGGCCCGGCCACCCCCAACTGCTGGGCCATCACCTGGAGGGCCGGGACTGCCGGACACCGGGACAGGAGCAGATCGATGACAAACCGCCGGGCTTCCTGCACCTCGATGGTGTCGGTCTGGACGATGAGACCCTCGGCCACCGGATAGGTGCAGGCCGTGGTGAGCAGGGTGCGGGGCCCGGCGGTGACTTCCACCATGCAGAGGCGACAGCCCCCGTATGGTTTGAGGCCCTCGAAATGGCACAGGGTGGGGATAGTGAAGCCCAGCTTGCGGGCGGCCTCGAGGACCGTGGTCCCTTCCGAAACTTCGATGGGCCGATCGTTGATGGTCAGGTTGATCATACTATTTGCCTTTTAACGGACTCTGCATTATAAGGAATTAGGGAATAATACTATTCCTTATTAATTACAGTTATCTTTTAAATTTCAACAAAATCTAAACAAATGTGGAACAGCCGCCCTCGGCTGTTCCTTTACAGGGAGTTTTCCCCCTCCACCCATTCTCGCCATAACCACGGATAATCATCTTCCTGGTTAACCAGCCCTTTTCGAACCGGATTATCGCAGATGTATTCTACTTTACGGGCTATCTTTTCATCAGACCTCAAAACATGATCAAAGGATTCATATTGCCAAACCGGGCCTCTGCGGTTCAAGGCCTTATTGACACTATGGGCGGAAGTTCCTTTAATACCGTTCATTATTTCAGCCAGACCAAAGGGGTTGCCATCTTTATCCCTAAGTGGGGTAAATATCATATGCACATGGTCTGGCATAACCACTACCCCGTGGACCTGTAGTTTGATTCCGTGATCGTGCAAACAATGTTTTAGAACCAAATCTTTAACAGAATCAGGCAATTGCCATCGATTGTAAGTAGAGAATGTAACAAACAACGGTTTATCGTCAACTTGAAGATGCGGTAAAGTGCGCCGATATTCTGATTTAGCCGGCTTAGCCCTGGGAATGATCTTTTCACCGCCTACAGGAACAGCCGAGGGCGGCTGTTCCACATTTATTTGATATTTATGGGACATGGAGGATAATCCTTATTACGCGCTAATTCTTTTGAAAAATTCCTCTATCTCCCTAATTCCGCTACGCCACCACCACGGCATCAAATTTACAGCCATCGAAACAGGCGCCGCACTTGATGCATTTTTCCTGGATGATTTGATGCGGTTTTTTCTTGGCCCCGATCACCGCCTCCCCCGGGCACCGGAGGCGGCAGAGCTGGCAGCCGGTGCATTTATCCTCTAAAATGCTGAAGGTGATCAAGGGCTTGCAGACCTTGGCGGGGCATTTATGATCCCGGATGTGGGCCTCGTATTCCTCCCGGAAATACTTGATGGTGGTGAGCACCGGATTGGGGGCGGTGGCCCCCAGGCCGCATAGCGAGGTCTTTTTGATCAGGTTCGACATCTTGATGAGCTTGTCGATGTCGCCCTCCTGGCCCCGGCCCTCGGTGATGGCCTCCAGCATCTCCTTGAGCCGCAGGGTCCCTTCCCGGCAGGGGGTGCATTTGCCGCAGGATTCGTCCCCGGTAAATTCCAGGAAGTATTTGGCGACGTTCACCATGCAATCCTTTTCGTCCATGACGATCATGCCGCCGGAACCCATGATGGAGCCCAGGGCCGCCAGGGAGTCGTAGTCCACCGGCGTGTCTAAAAACTCCTCCGGGATGCACCCACCCGAGGGGCCGCCGGTTTGCACCGCCTTGATGGCCCGGTCGCCGATGATCCCGCCGCCCAGGTCGTAAATCATCTCCCGCAAGGTGATCCCCAAAGGCACTTCCACCAGGCCGGAATTGTTGACCTTGCCCACCAGGGAAAACACCGTGGTCCCTTTGCTGGCGCCGCTCCCGAAAGAGGCGTACCACTCGGCCCCCCGGGCGACGATAGGGGCGATGTGAGACCAGGTCTTGACGTTGTTGATGGTGGTGGGCTTGCCCCAGAGGCCGCTCTGGGCCGGAAAGGGCGGCCGGGGGCGGGGTTCGCCCACCCGGCCTTCGATGGAGGCGATGAGCGCGGTTTCCTCGCCGCACACAAAGGCCCCGGCCCCTTCCCGGATCTTTAACTTGAAGGAAAAATCGCGGCCGAAGATCTTCTCCCCCAGGAGACCGTAACCTCCGGCCTGGGAGATGGCGGTCTTCAGGTGCTCGATGGCCAGGGGATATTCGGCCCGGCAGTAGACGTAGCCTGCCTTTGCCCCCATGGCATAGGCCCCGATGGCCATGCCTTCGATGACGGCATGGGGGTCGCCCTCCAGGATGCCTCGGTCCATGAAGGCCCCGGGGTCGCCTTCGTCGGCATTGCAGATGACGTACTTGACGTCTCCCGGGGCCTTCCGGCAGAATTCCCATTTGAGCCCGGTGGGAAAGCCGGCGCCGCCCCGGCCCCTCAGGCCCGAGGCCTTGACCTGGGCAATCACCGCTTCCGGGGTCATTGCGGTGACCGCCTTCAATAGGGCTTGATAGCCTCCCCGGGCGATGTATTCTTCGATGCTCTCGGGATTGATGAAGCCGCAATTCCGCAACGAGATCTTCACCTGTTTGCTGAAGAAGGGCAGATCTTCATATTTGGGAAACTCCGCCGGCAATTCCGGGGGATGAGGATTGGCATAGGGCCTGACCACGCCCTCCACCAGAAAATCTTCCTGGTCAATGCGGCACAAGGTCTGGTCTGCATAAATCCGCCCTTCTTTCAGGGCTTCCACCAGGGCGGCGGCCGACTCCGGGGTCATGGCCTGGTAGGTCAGGCGCACCTGCTTGGGATAGACCACGTCCACCAGGGGCTCCCGCTGGCAAAAGCCGATGCAGCCGGTCTTCGCCAGGACGACGTCCAGGCCCAGTTCGGCGATTCTTTGGGCCAGGGCCGCATAGACCTTGTCCGCCCCGGCGGAGATGCCGCAGGTGGCCATCCCCACCATGATCTTGATCTTGTCGGGATAGGTCAGGCGCAGACCCTGCTCTTTGATTTTTTTAAGTTGCTCCAGATTGGCGATTTTCATAAGCTGGCCGTTTCGATGTAGGAATCGATAATTTTGGCCACCTGGTCGGGATTTACCCGCCCAAAGGTGGCCCCGCCTATGCGGATGGCCGGCGCCAGGGCGCAGCAGCCGATGCACCGGACCACCTCCAGGGTGAACGCCATATCTTCCGTGGTCTCGCCGTGCTTGATGCCCAGCTTGCGCTCCATCCGCTCCAGGAGGCGGGGCGAGCCTTTGACAAAGCAACCGGTGCCCAGGCAGACATTGATGATGTTTTTGCCCCGGGGGGTCAGACTGAAGGCGTTGTAAAAGCTGGCGACGCGGAGAATCTCCGTCAGAGGGATCTTCAACTCGTCCGAGATGTGTTCCAGGGCGGGGCGGGGCAGCCAGTTGAAATGCCGGTTAATGTCCAGCATCACGGGGAGCAAATTCCCGGGCTCATCCCGGTAGGTGGCGATGATCCCGGCCACCACGCCTTCGTCCGTGACCTCGGCGTAAGCGGTGCGGGCCCGGGCCGCCTCTTCCGGTAATTGCACCTCAAAGCGGATAGGACAGACTTCCAGGCAGGTTCCGCATCCCGTGCACTTGGCCGGGTCGACGAAGCGGGCTCTCTTTTCCAGGGTGGCCGTGAGATGG
>PEWM01000050.1 GCA_002779455.1 Deltaproteobacteria bacterium CG07_land_8_20_14_0_80_60_11 | reverse complement strand
AGGTGGGGCGGATTTCCAGGTGGCCGCTTTTTGCACCAGCCCCGGCTTCATTGACGAGCGCCTCAGCCAGAGGTTGGTGGAGAGGGTGAGGGGCACGGAGATTAGAAGATGACCCCCCAACTGGAGTTTTTGTTCAAGTGATTCCCGTTGCATTTCCACCAGGCGATCAAGAAGAGTTGGTGCCTTTCCCGGGGTCGCCTGTGGGCGGTATGTCTTTGAGAGAAAACATCGTTGCATCAATCCCCGCAGCCTCCAGTTTCGCAGCCAATTCCCGGATTTCAGCCTCGCTCATTTTGGCGAGTTCCGCCGGCCCTGGAACCATCATTTTGGCGAGTTTGACGAGTTCCTCTCTCGTTGGAGCCTCGGGCTCGACCAGGGTTGTGGACGCATCACCGGCTGTGGTGACGATTGTTGGTTTTTCAACGGGGCCCACGGCGCCGACGCTCCCCGAGGGGTAAGAGGTCCCAGGTGGCCCCGGGGGCACCAATCTCAAACCGAGTACAGCGTCCCCAATTACCTTCCGGCACTGCGCCTCAAGCTTCCAGAAAAACGCCTGTATATCGAAGATGCCATGTTCTTCCAGCAACTTTAGCCTGTGAGCGTATTGCTCGGCAAACCGGTCATATTTGAAATCACGCGCCAAGGTCCAGAACTCTTCTTCCGTTGACACTATCGCGGCGGCCAGTCCCGCCGCATTAAATGGTCCACCCAATGTGTCGGCCAGGTTTTTCAGCAAGAGTGGAATAGCCTCCGGGGTGGAAAGCCAGGAGCGAGCAATCCAGCCGATCTCCATCATCCAGCATCGGATAGAGCCACTATGGTGATCCAGATTCACCGTCAGTCTTTCCACCGCGATAGTTTCAGGGGGCGAAACCATCATGAAAGGGACTTGGCAAAGTTCCCAAGGAAGTTGGTCGTACCATGACGGTTCACGGCGGGCCGCTGCCGCACCCCTATTGCTCTCCATCTGGTGCCGGGCCACGTCAGTGAACTTATCCCCCCATTCCACGGCGAGAAGAAGACAGGACAAGGCAAGGATGTCAACCTCCCTCGGAAGGGAAATATTCCTGTCGCCCGCTTGGACATCTACATTCCATTTGCGGGCCAGCACCAGGAAAGCGCGTTCCGCTACGGTGGGGAAGGGCGTGAAGAGTGCCAGTTGACCCGGCTTTGCGGTTTCGAGGTCTTCCCACGAGAAATCCGGTCCCGGCAGGTCGCCGGGTCGTTCACCATCGGTTCTGTGTTCGTTCTCCTGGTCCATGACAGTCCTTATCTCTGGAACGCTCCGGGCCAGCCGCCGTGACGTCAATGGCGGCGGGCCGGTGTGTATGCTCAGAGGCGTTACCCCGTGCCAAATCAGCTTGCAGGGCTTGGAGATAGACTTATTTCAGGTGTTGATAGAGGCAGGTAGTGAAAGCCTTAAAGTCGGGCTTTCTCCTTGGGGGTAAACCGCTTCCTACTCATCTCTCTGCCTCCCTTCGGCCCACCGGTCGATAATAAAATGTGCACCCGTCTTTAAGGGGCAGCTCAATTATGAAAAGACTGCGGAGGTATATAAAGCGACAAGATATACTATTACATCAAAATGAGACTTAAGTAAGTTTTAGTAGATAAAGCGCTCGCTTAAGGTGTTTTATTTGACTCGTTATCCTTCTTGTCACCTGTTATTTTACTTATTAAATATTGCAATTACCGATAAAAATTCATTAGTGGTTTCGAAACGTTATAATTTGTAAAAGCCTGGTGCCAAGACCGCGAGATCAATTCTTTATCAAGCATTATTGGGCAGTAGAATCTAAAAAACCCGCAATATCTGCAGAGCGCTGCCATCTCATCCCGCATGGGATCGGCCAAGCCCGGTAGCGATTTTCTCCCGATGTTGAAGCCGAATACCCGATCGATCGCCGCGGCCTGGGCGCAGTGATAGTAACCGTAAGGGCTTAGGCACATCCCGCAATCGCGGGTAATCCAGCAACCACAAGAGAAATCGGCATACCTGTACCATATGGAATCGCTGGGTGCGAGGTTGGTTGGTTGAAACACTTGCTCATGGGAGTTTTTCGCAGAATTAAACACAACCACATCAGGACCAACCCTCGCCAACATGTCATTGACTTTTTTCCCGCACCCATTACTATATAATTCAATGGTAACATCGAAGGATTGCACCGCTTTGAAATTAAGCAATTCCTCGATTATTAATAAAAATTGAGGATGCAGGGTCGGTTCGCCGCCCACGACCTTAATGGTTTTCCATGGCACACCTCGTGCCGTGCTTTCCCCAATGAATTTCTGGATTTGCTCAAGGCTAAGGCAATCGTCCGACGGGGCGAGCCCGCAGCACCGGTCGCAACCGAAACATTTGAGGTTGCAGGCGTAAGTGATATCGAGTTCAATTTGATAACAGTTCCGCTGATAAATTGGCCCGGTCCATGCGGTCATAAACTTCTGCGTGCAGATAAAATGACCAAATTTGTTACTACCGACTAAATGTCGCAGGGAGCGTAACAGGTTCCAAAGGCGAGGATATTTTGCCTTTATCAGACGTCTTCTTTGATCCACAAACATGCATATATAAACCGAGAATATACAGTAGCCTTGGCCACCGCAATCCCAAAAAGGTTTTAGAATCTCTTTGCCCGAGGAAAATAGCTAAAAATTTCAATTATAAAGCCAAATTCTCTTCTCAACGGCATAATAGCACAACTTTCCTGGAAAAAGGAATTTTTTCCTTAAGTTCGGGCATACCCTTACCCTCATAAGCCAGATACTTCATTGCTGCGGAGCCTAAAGGCCCCAGGCAAGCACCGCCCGGTAATGGTGAGCCAGAGGAAAAGCCGAGGCCACATGGACATACCACCTCCGGGCAGGATAGAAACTCTGATCCCCACCCCTGGCGCTGATGTTGCTTTTAATATAAAAGAAATAGATTTTTGATAAAACCCCGCAGTAACCTTACCCAGGAAAAAGAAAAGGCCACCTAAGTGGCCTAAATTGTTGGTGGAGATGAGGGGACTTGAACCCCTGACCTCCTGCATGCGAAGCAGGCGCTCTTCCAGCTGAGCTACATCCCCACGTATTTTAATTATGGCGGGTTACGCCCTGATGTCAAGCATATTTGAGCCTGTACTCTCTTACCCCTAAGCCGGTGGGGCATCGGAGAAACCTGGCGGGGAGGAAAACCGGGGGGCCGACGGGCCGAACGCGAGGTTCGTGGCGGCCGCCGACCCACGCCAGCTAAACGGCCTGGACCTCTTTCAGGCCAGGGACTTCTTTCAGGAGCAGCTTTTCTACCCCTTGTTTAAGGGTCATCTGAGACATGGGGCAGCCTTTGCAGGCCCCCGTGAGGCGGACTTTGACCACGCCGCCGTTCACTTCGATGAGTTCAATATCGCCCCCGTCACGCTGCAACATGGGGCGAATCTTTTCCAGGGCTTGTTCCACCAATTTCTGCATATCGTTCACGGATGTCCTCCATATGGTTAATTATATTAATAGTAACCACAAAGTTAACCCATGTAAAGGAAGGCCGGGCAAAACTCCGGGGTCAGGGACTTACCAGAAATACCGCCTGGAGGTGGGCCTTGATCTCTTCCTCCCCCACTTCAATGGGGGTGGGACTGGTGGGGCTGGCGGCCTTGGCCATCAGGTGCGTTTCCCCTGCGCCCCGGGGAGCAATGAGGCGGATCCCGGTGGAGATCTTGTCCACGCCTTTGATTTTTAGCCCGGCCGCCTGGGCCAGGGCTTCCGCCAGGCGCCGGGCTCGTTCCAGGGCATTCACCGCCGCCTGGCGCTGCAGTTCTTCGAGGCGGGAATGGCTCCAGTAAGGCCCATTGACTCGGGTGGCGCCGTTTTTCAAGGCGGTATCGATCACCGTCCCCAACCGGGGCGCATCCATGATCTTAACTTCGAACTGATTGACGGCCCGGTATCCCTTGATTTCCGGGGGAGAGGACTTGTCCTTATAAGAGTGGACCGGCATCAGGCGATAGCCCAGGGTCCGAAGCTTGTCCTCGGGGCCTAGCACTGGCTTTAGGGCCTTCAGCATGGCGTCGGCCTGCCTGGCGTTTTCCTGACCCGCGGCGGCGGCGGTGGCCGCCTGGGTTTCCAACTCCAGGGTCAACCTGGCCAGGTCCGGGGTAGCAACTACTTTGCCCTCAGCATCCACACTGATGCTGGGGGGGGAGGGGGGGTCGGCTCCCGGTGAGGGCCGGGACAGGCCGGCGACTGCCAGGGCAACCAGGAAAAACGACAGGATAATCCGCGGCATTTGACCTCCTTAGCGGCTCAAGAGCCGGCCGCCGCCGGTTATTCAGGGGCAGGCGAGGGCGCCTCCCCCATATTTTGGTGACGGCGTTTAACGGCAATATGTCACCCCGGCGCGGTTCTGTCAAATGAAAGGAGGCCGGTGTGCCAGTGGGTAGCGAGACTTGTGGCGATGGCGCGCCGCTTAAAACCGGTGGCGTTTATGGCGCAAACCCCTTGATTTGCGCTTAAAATCGCCGATGGACCGGCCATGCTGCGGAACAGAGAGAAAGCAGGCTGGTCCGCTAAGGGCTAGGGTTCTATCCCGGATGTACCTTGACATAGTCTTGTAGGGGCGCACCCGCGTGTGCGCCCTCAATCAGGGCGGACACATGGGTCCGCCCCTACGAAAAGTGCTAAATACTTTTTAAAAGAACATCTGGGACAAGACACTGGGGGGACGCGACATTTTACCATGAAGCCAGTCCTCCCAGGGAATGGCGGACTTTCTCCCGGAGAGAGAGGACGCGGATGGATTCCTGCAGACACCCGAGGGAGACGTGGAGGGAACGGGACTCTTCGGCCTTGCGGAAGAGGCGGTCCAAGCGGACCTCCAGGAGTTCCAATTTTTCCAGGAAGGCGGAGACGTGGGACTGGTCGGCCTGGCGCTGCTGGATCACCAGTTGATGGCGGAGATGCCGGGTATGACGACAGAGGGCCGAGGCACTGAGGCCATGGGTGGCGGCCAGGGTGCGGAGGGGCACGCCATCGATCAGGGCGCGGTCGATCTCCGGGCAGGAGGGGTGATTACAGACGGTACAGCGGGCAGACTGATGGGCGGGGCCGAAATGTTTCGCCATAGTTGTACTCCTCCAGGTTGATGGTTTCGCACAGGCGAGACGCCGGCGCCACTCACAGGAGGGTAGCAGGTCAGGTGGCCGGGAGGCCAGAACCGGCGGGAAAGATGGCAGGAAAAGACGGGGGAAAAGGGGAAAAGGGGAAAAGGGGAAAAGGGGTATATACTGAACGTTGATTGACAATCATCAGATCAAAATCAGATTTGAGCTGACCATGGGGCCTAAAATTTACACGCCGGCAGGATTTGAGATGCAGCTATGGTCTGGCGATCAAAAACATTTCCATGGGTTCTTGGAGTGGTGATTTATAGCAGTGAGTTTGCCGCGGGCGATTTTTGTTATATAGATATTGTGTAAACTTACTGGTCCCTATTTTTTGCCGTAGGGCGGGAAAGTGAAACGCATCCAGCCTTCGGCAAGTGCGATGGTAATTTTCGCCGCTAAATATATTCGCACCTTTATTCCTGGCGGCATTTCTTTTTCACGGTCATGCTGCTGGAACGCCGCCGGAAGATAGAATAATGCTACCGGCGGGATGCGCTACGCTTTCCCGCCCTATGGGCTACGGGCTCTCTTGCACTGTATTACTGTATTGCGCTCCGAGGCGGGTTCAGCGACCAGAGGATTCTATCCTTAAAGTGGGACCTCCATAAAAGAACCCTCTGACGCCGCTGAACCCAATAGATCATATTTCCCTTTGCCGCCCAAGTTTAGACCCTTATCTACCGTGGTGGATTGTCGGCAGCGTACCCTGGTGGATTGTCGGCAGCGTACCCTGGAGAATATATTGGGTTCCGTCGACCGACCTGTAGTAACTCATCTGCGGCAATAACGGATTGCCGAAATCAGCGAAACCCGCCGTGGTCAACCCCGCGGGAATAAAAACCTGCGCCACCTGGAATTGTGCAGTTAACTCCTGCAGCTTTCCCGGGGGGATCGTCTGGATGCGGATAGGCTGTCCCGGGACCACCGTGGCCATCTGCCCGGCGTTCAAGGTAACGGTTTGCCCCGTGGCTTTATCCAACAGGTTAAGGGGACCGCCGGCTAGGCAGTAGATAATGTCGGGGCTGCGGGTCTCGAAGACGCCATCCGTGCCTCGGATACCCATGACCGCGGTTTTGCCCTCGATTTCGAAATTGCGCGGCCCTTGGGTAGAGACCTTAGAGAGGATAAAGCGCATGGCCCCCTCAAATACTTTGAGCCGGCTTTTCTCAGACCGGCCGGTGGGGCCCGCCTGGAACTGGCTAATTTCCATGGTGGTATTTTCGTTCAAGATCAAGACAGTCTCGTCTCGGAACCAGAGCTTGGCCCGGGATTTTTCCAAGGTGCGGACCTGGTCTCCAGGATTCAAGGGGTCTTTCAACTTCGCCGGGCGAAAGGCCGCCTCCTGGGGCGACTTGATTT
>PEWM01000174.1 GCA_002779455.1 Deltaproteobacteria bacterium CG07_land_8_20_14_0_80_60_11 | reverse complement strand
CACAGCGGCCTGTCCGAGGCCTTTCGGGTGGATCAATGGCGCCGCATCATGGTGGGAGAAGTGGATATTGTGG
Source organism: Deltaproteobacteria bacterium CG07_land_8_20_14_0_80_60_11 (assembly GCA_002779455.1). Taxonomy (GTDB): domain Bacteria; phylum Desulfobacterota; class Desulfobaccia; order Desulfobaccales; family 0-14-0-80-60-11; genus 0-14-0-80-60-11. Next base: position 8,294 of record PEWM01000174.1, on the reverse strand, counting down.
TGGGGGCCCGCTCCGCCGTTTTTGCCCCCCTGCCCCGCCTGGGGTTGGTGGTGGTGGATGAAGAACACGATCCCTCCTACAAGCAAGAAGGCGGCCTCCTCTACCAGGCCCGGGATGTGGCCCTCTACCGGGGCAAGCTGGCGGGCGCCGCCGTGGTCCTGGTCTCGGCCACCCCCCAGGTGACCTCCTGCTTCTCGGCCCGGGAAGGAAAATATCGCTATCTTAAACTCGACCGCCGGGTCACTCCCCAGACCCTGCCCGAGATCCAGCTGGTGGACTTGCGGACCCAGCGGGGCGACAAAAGTCTCAAGGTGATCTCCCGGCCGCTGCTCACGGCCCTGGCGGAGGTGCTCCGCCGGGGGGAACAGGCTTTGCTGTTCCTCAATCGCCGGGGTTACGCCCGGGCCGTGTTCTGCCTCTTTTGCGGCCAGGTGTTTCAGTGCCGCCATTGCAGCGTGGCCCTGACCCACCACCAGGACCAGGACCGCCTGGTCTGCCATTACTGCGGTTATACCGAGGCGGTGCCGGAGCGCTGCCCCCTATGCCAATCCAGCGCCATCAAACGCTACGGGGTGGGCACCGAAAAGGTGGAGGCGGAGGTGAGAAGGCTTTTCCCCACCGCCCGGGTGGCCCGCCTGGACCGGGATACGGCCCCGAACAGCGGCCGGGCCCTCAAGGTCTTGCAAGCCTTTGCCGCCAGGGACCTGGACTTCCTGGTGGGCACCCAGATGATCACCAAGGGCCACCATTTCCCCCAGGTCACGCTCGTCGGGGTCATCGCCGCGGACACCAGCCTCTTCTTCCCGGAGTATCATGCCGGGGAGCGCACCTTCCAGCTCCTGTCCCAGGTGGCCGGGCGGGCCGGCCGGGGCGCCGCCAAGGGCGCCGTACTGATTCAGACCTACCAGCCGGACCACTACGTCTTCCAAACGGTGCAATCCCAGGATTACGAGAGCTTTTTCCAGCGGGAGCTTGAGGTCAGGCGGCAACTGGGTTACCCGCCTTTTACCCGCCTGGCTCTGATTCGCCTGAGCGGCCCCATTGAAGAGACCGTGGCCCGGGAGGCCCGGCGCCTGGCCGCCGACCTGGAAAACCTGCGGATGGGGGATCAAGACTTGCGTTCACGGGTGCGCATTCTGGGGCCGGCCCCCGCGGGTCTCACCCGCCTCCAGGGCCGGTTTCGCTGGCAAATCCTGATTAAGAGCTGCGGCCGGGCGCCTTTGGGGCATCTGCTCCAGCACCTGCGCCGGGCCTGGACCCCCCCTCCCCGCTCCCGCCTCAGCCTCACCCTGGACATCGACCCGTCCACCCTGTTTTAGGCTTGCAGTTCTCATACCCCAGGTAACCGGAACCCTTTGGGGCCAGAGGCCGTGGCGCAGCCGCAGAAGGCTTCTTTTCGGGCAGAGTATTCATGGATAGGCCTGGTTCTCTGCCCCCGTCGTTTTATGCCGGTTTGCGCTCAAACAAATATTTTATGTATGTATTCGCCTGCATATTGTCATTCTGCCCGGAAGGTCGTGGACCTGGGCTTTGCACCCTGGTGGTAACCCGTTTCCCGGCGATAACCAGTTGACCTTTTCTCGCTCAAGGGGTATAAAAAAAACCATAGAAAACCAACTACCGTGAATAAACCAACCACGCGCCTGTAGCTCAGCTGGATAGAGCAACGGACTACGAATCCGTAGGTCGGAGGTTCGAATCCTCTCGGGCGCGCCAGTAAATTCATGGGGTTAGCCGATTTAGTTATTAACTTTCGTTCACTTGGGCCGCGAAATGGGCAACACTTTGCATATGGGAGAAGAAAAGGGCTGAAGCAGGGTTGGGGTTTGGGAGCGCGACTGATAAGAAGTTATCTTTCTAAGGGAAATTATTGACCACTCTTTAGTGGTCTCGAGGCGCGCCCAGAGAGCCGGTCAGGCCGGGATAATTTTGCCGTCTTGCATCAAAAGCAGGTCATCACCCAGGCGCTGCGCCTGGGCCGGATCATGGGTGATCATGAGGATGATGGCCTGCCGATCTTGCCTCATCTTTAAGATGATGTCCTCGATGATTGCCGTATTGGCCGAGTCAATGTTGGCGGTGGGTTCATCGAGCATGAAGACTTCCGGGTTAATCACCATGGCCCGGGCAATCCCCAGGCGCTTGGTTTCGCCGCTGGAAAGCTCCGAGGCCCGTTGCCATTTCTTATGGCCCAGGCCCACGGCCAGCAGGGCGTCATTGACCCGCGCCTCAATCTCGGCGCGGCTAACCCCCCTGATCTTCAGGCCATAAGCCACATTTTTGAAAACCGTGGTGTTGAAAATGCCGGTGCGAGGGAGCACCAGGGTGATCCGGCGCCGCAATGCAAGGTCGGCGGCAAGAATCCGGCCGCCGTCCCGGTACTCTACCCGGCCGCTATCGGATTTTTCCAAGAGGGCCAGGGTGCGGAACAGGGTGGATTTGCCGCTGCCGTTGGGACCTTGCAACACGTAAGTGCGCCCGCCGGCGAAGGCAAAAGAACAATCCCGGAGAATGGGATTGCCGTTGTAACTCCGAAAGACGTGAATGATTTCTAACTCTAAGCCCATTAATTCCCCGAAGTCCCGCCCTGCCCCAGCCTTTGAAAAAAGCGCAAAGCCACGGTGATGGAAAAGGAGATGGTCAAGAGAATTATTCCCAGGGCAATGGCCAGTTCAAAATTGCCTTTGTCGGTCTCCAGGGCGATGGTGGTGGTCATCACCCGGGTATAGCCGGCGATATTGCCGCCGACGATAATGATGGCCCCCACCTCCGCCATAACCCGGCCCAGCCCGGCCATGACCCCCGCCAGGATGGAGTATCTGGCCTCCCTGACGACGGCCAGGCTCTCCTGGATGGGGGTGGCCCCCAGAGTAATGGCCGCCTGCCGGATCACCGGGTCAACGTTGGCAATGGCGGCATGGGACAGGGAGGCCACAATGGGGAAGGCGAGGATGCACTGGGCCACGATCATGGCGGTGGGAGTATAGAGCAAGCCGATGAACCCTAAGGGACCGCTGCGGGACAGAAACAGGTAGAGGAACAACCCCGCGGCCACGGGCGGCAGGCCCATACCGGTATTGAGCAGGCTGATCACCAAACCCCGCAGCGGCGCCCGGCGCAAAGCCAGGAAGGCGCCCACCGGCAGGCCCAGGACGGTGGCCAGCATCAGGGCCGTGCCCGAAACCTCAAGGGATAACAGGATAATGCGCCACAGTTCCGGATTCAGAGTAACGATGAGCCGGAAGGCCGCCGCAAACCCTTCGATGATAGATTGCATAGAGAATTAGCCGGGGCAGACCAGAACTTCTTTACCCATGGTCCGGCCTGCCCTATCCGCCGCAGTTATTTGGCATTGGGAATAAAGAGTTGATTCCCGTGCTGGTCTTTGAAGTCACCGATGGCCTTTTGCCCTTCGGGAGAAATAAGCCAATCAACGAAGGCCATGGCCTCCTTATATTTGACCTGCTGGTGTTTGGCGGGATTCACCGCCATCACCCCGTATTGATTGAACAGGACGGGGTCGCCTTCCAGCACCACCATCATTTCCAGCTTGTCCTTGTCCCTGGTGGCCAGCCAGGTGCCCCGGTCGGTGAGGGTGTAGGCCCGCTTCTCATTGGCGAGGCGCTGGGTCTTTTCCATGCCCTGGCCCACCTCCAAATACCATTTCTGACCCTTGGGATCGAGGCCGGCGGTCTTCCAGATGGCCAGTTCCTTGGTATGGGTGCCGGATTTATCCCCCCGAGACACAAACTCAGCCCCCTGGGCCGGAATTTTCTTGAAGGCATCCGCCACAGACTTCATACCTCTGATCCTCAAGGGGTCATTAGCCGGACCGATGATGACGAAATCATTATACATGAGGTCATGACGGTTGACGAAGGCGCCCTCTTCCACGGCCTTCAATTCCAGGTCCTTGGCGTGAACCATAACTACATCGGCATCACCGCGCTTGCCAATTTCGATGGCCGCGCCGGTACCCACCGCCACTACGTCCACCTTGATGCCGGTCTTTTTCTCAAAGATAGGCAACAGGTACTCGAACAGTCCCGAATTTTGGGTGCTGGTGGTGGAAGCGCACCTGATCCGGGTTGCCGCGGCTACATTGGCAGCCATGAAAAGTGAACCTATCAGTGACGTTATCAACAGAATTCTGGCCATTCCTTTTCCTCCTTAGGCTGGGCTATCCCCACAGGGTAGGCTGATCCGGTTAGACCGGGGGCCGCGCCGATTAATCATCGTATTGGCGGGCATAGGCCGCGTCATTGTACAACCCCTTGCCATGCTTATCCTGCCCGTAATCCCGGATGATTTGCTGGCCCTGGGGAGAGGCCACAAAGTCGATGAATTTCGCCGCGGTGGCGGCGCCGGGGGTAGCTCCCGGCGGCTGGCCCAGGGCATGGTAGGTATTCACCAGCCGCTTATCGCCCTTGAACAAGATTTTCAGATCCGGGACATCTTTCTTTGCCGCCACCCAGGTGCTGCTGTCCACCATGAAATAACCCTTTTCCTGGTTGGCCCGCTTCAGGGTGGCGGTCATGAAATCCTTGGTGACCACGTACCAGTCGCCCTGGGGTTTGATTTCGGCTTTCTTCCAGAGGTCCATTTCTTTCTTATGGGTCCCGGAATTGTCGCCGCGGGAAAAGAACCTGGCCTTGGCCGCGGCAACCCGCCGGTAAGCGTCCACCGCACTCTTGGCCTCGGCGATCTTGGCCGGGTCATTGGCCGGACCCACGATGAAAAACTCATTCCGTAGCGATTGCCGATATTTGTTTATAAGAATAGCGCAATTAAAAAAAAATAATAATAAACGGTTTAATTCAGGTATCTTGACCCTGAAGCCATTCCTGAAACTTGGTCGCCAGCTCCCAGAATTGGGCCACCGCCGCCTCCCCGGCGGGGGTGAGCCAGGCCCGGCCGCCGTTCTTGCCTCCGAAGGTCCGGGCCACCAACTCTTCCCCGGCCAGACGGTTCATGTTGGCCACCAGGGTCCAGGCATGGCTGTAAGCCATTTTCAAGGCGCGGGCCGCGGCGGCGATGGAACCGGTTTCCCGGATACGCTCCAGCAGGACCACCCGGCCCCAGCTTAAGAAGGTTTCGCCATGCTTCTCCAGCCAGAGGCGACCTTTGATCTGCGTCCCGTGGGATTCCGGGCTTGCCGCCAGGGCGGTCCCCCGACCGTGATCAGGCTTCTTACCTTTCATAACGATATCTTAAAAGAAGAATAGCCGAGTGATTTAAAAAAGACAACCATTTTTTCTCTTTATATCAGACTTCATGCGCAAATAAATATGTCTTGCCATAATTGATTAACCGGCGGCTCCGGTTGGAAAATCCCGTTTCTGTGGTAGAATGGGGGCAGTAGCGTCCGGGGATGCGGGAGAAATGGGCTCAGCCTCAGCCCATCCCGGCGCCTTGACCCGGTCCCCACCGGTCAGGAATTTTTATGGATATAACCGCGCGTGAGGTAATGGATACCAGCTACCTGGGCCCCCGCCTCGAATCCCGCCGGCTTTAATCGGCCAGAGGCGTTCCGGCCCCTTTTGCCTTACTTGCTCTTGGTTTTTTCCCAGGCGTCGAGTTTTTCTTTGGCCCTTGCCCTCAGATACAACGTGTCGAGTTTCTGTTGTTGGCTGAGGTAGAGAATAGCAATAATAAAGATGAACGCCGTGGATTATTCCCCCCTGGACGTGCCGGAGGTGCTGCTGCGGTTGTTCCACCCCCGTCCCGAAATAAGCTTAGCCGGCGCCCAGCCTCCCGCCCGGGACCTCCTGATCCCGGTGGCCGACAACGTGGTGGTGGGGGCCCGTTTTCATCCGGCGGCGGCAGATGCCCCCACCATCATCTTCTTTCACGGCAACGGCGAGATCGTGGCCGATTACGACGAGCTGGCCCCATTCTACCGGCGCCAGGGCGTCAACTTTTTCCCGGTAGATTACCGGGGTTACGGCCGCTCCACCGGCGTCCCCACGGTGAGCGCCATGATGCGGGACTGCCATGCTATCCTGGCCTTCGCCCGGCAGTGGCTGCCGGAGATGGGCTACCGGGGCCCCCTGATAGTCATGGGCCGGTCCCTGGGGAGCGCCTCGGCCCTGGAGCTGGCGGCCGCCTACCCGGGAGAGGTCGCGGCGCTCATCGTGGAGAGCGGCTTTGCCTATGCCGGGCCCCTGTTGCAGCTCCTGGGCGTCAACCTGACCGCCATCGGGTTCCGGGAAATGGCCGGTTTCCGCAACGTCGACCAGATCCGGGCCTACCCCGGTCCCACCCTGATCATCCACGCCGAGCACGATCACATCATCCCCCTGCGCGACGGCCAGGCCCTGTACGACGCCTCCGGGGCCACGGACAAGACCCTGCTCAAAATCCCCCAGGCCAACCACAACGACATCCTCCTGCAGGGATTTGCGGTGTATATGGCAGCCATCCAGGCGTTGGCCGGCCGCCTCCGGCCGGAATAGTCCCCCGAGGAGGGCTCATGGCCGAAATGAGCCGTTCCCGGAGATTATCCCGCTTCTGGTTTTCTTACAGACGCACCTACCAAGCCGATCTCCTCATTTTACGCATTGAAAAATCAGGGGTTTGTCACCGCACTATCAGAGAATACCTTATGTTGCAGCGTATTAATTTTCCCTATTATCTAATAAAATTCGCTTAACTTTCCGGTTGGTCCAGGAGCGGTTCTTCTCTGAGGGACTAGAGAAACGAATAGCCATGGAGGCGCCAGGTGAAAAATAAAATGCGCTGTCTCAACCAGGGTTTCCAAAATCCGAGCTACCCGTCTAGATATGGAAAGCAGGCCTTCAGGCCGGTGCAAGGTCTCATGGAAGAAAACCCGGCTGGCCGGCCGACCATGGAGGTGCTGCTGGAAAGCGACCATGATTTCAAGTTACTCTTAAACAATATTCCGGCTGTGGTATTTAGGGGATATATAGATGGATCAGTTGATTTCTTTGACCAAAAAATCGAAGCGATGACCGGATACCCAAGAAAAGATTTCGAATCCAGGCAGCGTAAATGGACTGATATAGTTTTTGAAGAAGACTTTGAAGCAGTCAAACAGGCATTTGTTCAGGGACTTAAAACCGATAAATCATATGTGAGGGAATATAGAATAAGAAACCGTAAAAATAATTTTCTGTGGATTCAAGAAAGAAGCCAGATAGTTTGCGATAAGAGTGGTAAAGTTCAATATGTGAGCGGCATATTCTTCGATATTACGTCGCGGAAACAAACCGAAGAAGCCTTGCAAGAGGGGGAAAGATTTCTATCCAGCATTTTTGCCAGTATTCTTGACGGCATTAGCGTCATCGACTTAAACTTTACTATTGTGCAGGTCAACCCCACCATGGAGAAGTGGTACAAACAGGCGCTCCCTCTGATTGGGAAAAAATGCTATGAGGCCCATCATGGCAGGTCCGAACCCTGTCAGCCATGTCCCGCCTATCGCACTATGCTCACCGGTGAACCGCATTCCGACACCATACCCCTGAAGGGCGACGATGGCCGGACCGTGGGCTGGGCAGATGTGCATGCGTTCCCCTGGTTAAGTAAAACCACGGGAAAAATGAAGGGGGTTATCAAGTATATCCGGGATATCACCTACCGCGTGGAAGCCGAACAAACCGTGGAGGAAAGTCTCAAAAATTTACAGAAGGCCTTGAAAGGGACGGTTAAGGCCCTGGCCAATACTTTGGAATCGAAAGACCCGTATACGGCCGGTCATCAAAGGCGGGTCGTCCAACTCGCCTGCGCCCTGGCCCAAGAGCTGGGGGAAACACCCCATTATATTGAGGGGATGGGCGTCATGGGATTTCTCCATGATCTTGGAAAGATCGCCGTACCGGGGGAGATTCTCAGCAAACCGAGCCGCTTGAGCAGTTACGAATTTAACCTGATAAAAATTCATCCCCAGGCCGGATACGACATCTTAAAGACCATAGATTTCCCCTGGCCGGTAGCCCTGGCGGTGTTGCAGCACCATGAGAGGCTCGATGGCTCAGGCTATCCTCACGGGCTTCTAGGCCATGATATTATCAGGGAGGCCAAAATTTTAGCGGTGGCGGATGTGGTGGAAGCCATGGCGTCTCACCGCCCTTATCGCCCGGCCCTGGGTTTAGACCAGGCGATGGCGGAAATTTCCCAGCATCAGGGGGTTCTCTACGACCCCGCAGTAGTCAACGCCTGTTTGAGGCTCTTAGCTGATAAAGCTTTCACCTTTCATTAGCCTATCCGATCACTGTTGAACCCGGGATCGGGACCGCAGCCACAGCCGCATCTCGGGGCGGACCCCGCTCCTT
>PEWM01000056.1 GCA_002779455.1 Deltaproteobacteria bacterium CG07_land_8_20_14_0_80_60_11 | reverse complement strand
GGCCTGGGCTATGTCATGTTTTCCATGCAATACGGTTGGCTGGGGGTGGCCCTCTTCTTCGTCGGTCACATCCTGGCCGACTTCGCCTGGTACACCCTGGTGTCCGGGGCTGTGGCCCAAGGACGCCGCTTTATCTCTGACCGCATCTACCAGGGCTTTCTGGCCGGCTGCGGCGTCTTTCTCTTTGGCTTCGGAGGCTACTTTGCGGTCCAGGGAGTGAGATTCCTGCTCAATTCTTGACATGTAGGGGCGCACCTGCGTGTGCGCCCTCAAGCAGGGCGGACACATAGGTCCGCCCCTACAGGGAGCAACCATAAATGATCCAAAAAGGTCTGATAGTGGGTTTACTGGAAGTGAATTGCTATATCCTGGGCGACGAGGAGACCAAAGAAGCCGTGGTCATCGATCCCGGGGGCGACGAGGCCGCGATCTTAGAGGTCCTGAACCACAATAAATTGCATCTGAAGCTGATCATCGACACCCATGGCCATTTTGACCACGTGGATGCCAACCAGCCCCTGAAAGATGCCACCGGGGCCAAAATCGCCATCCACGCCGCCGATGCCCAGATGTTGGACAAACCCTCGGCGGAGGCCATGTTTTTCACCGGCAACCGCCTGCGCCTGTCCCAGGCGGACATCCTGCTGAATGAAAACGACATCCTCACCTTTGGCCAGTACCGGCTGAAGGTTCTTCATACCCCGGGACATACCCCGGGCGGCATCAGCCTGCTGCTGGAAGATCACCCTTACGTCTACGTCGGCGATACCCTCTTTGCCGGGTCCATCGGCCGCACCGACTTCCCCGGCGGGGACTACGACGCCCTGATCAACGCGGTGCGAACCAAGATATTTCCCCTGGGAGATAACTATACCGTGTACCCCGGCCACGGCCCCGTGACCACCGTGGCCCAGGAACGGAAGTATAACCCGTTTTTTTAAACCGGGGGGTAAGAGGGGAAAGGGCGAAAAGGCGAAAAGGGAAAAAGGGGCAAGCACCAGGACGGCTATCTTTGTTAACCTTTTCACCTGTTGCCCCCTGATACCATGGTCCGATATTAAGAAACTTCTCGGAGAAAGCTATTATGGCCTTTCTCGGCAAGCGCATCTTATTAGGGGTGACCGGCGGCATTGCGGCTTACAAGGCCGCAGAGGTGGCCCGGCGGCTCATCGGGGCCGGCGCTCGGGTCAAGGTGGTGATGACCCGGTCGGCCCAGGAGTTTGTGGGGCCGTTGACCTTTGCCGCCCTCACCGGCGAGAAGGTGGCCACGGCCATGTTCGGGCCGGCCAGCGAGCCCCTGGAGCACGTGGCCCTGGGCCAGGAGGTGGACGCCATCGTGGTGGCCCCCGCCACCGCCAATTTTATCGGCAAGGTGGCCGGCGGCATCGGGGACGATTTGCTCACCACCATCATGCTGGCGGCCACCCGGCCGGTGCTGATCTGCCCGGCCATGAACGCCGGGATGTGGGCCAACCTGGTGGTGCAGGGGAATCTGGCCCGGCTGAAAGGCCGGGGGCTGATGGTGATGGAGCCGGCCGCCGGACCTCTGGCCTGCGGCGCCGTGGGGTTGGGCAGGCTGCCGGAGCCGGACCTGATTGTGGAGGCCGTAGCTGGCCTCCTCAGTCCCCAGGACCTAACCGGGCGGCAGGTATTGGTCACCGCCGGACCCACCCATGAAGACTTTGACCCGGTGCGGTTTCTGACCAACCGGTCCAGCGGCAAGCAGGGCTATGCCCTGGCCCGGGTGGCCTGGCGCCGGGGCGCCGGCGTCACCCTGGTGAGCGGCCCCACCAGCCTGCCGGCCCCCTACGGGGTGAAGTACGTGGCGGTGCGCTCCGCCCGGGACATGGGGGTGGAGGTCAAGGCGCGTTTTCCCGAGGTGGACGTGCTGTTGATGGCCGCGGCGGTGAGCGACTACCGGCCTACCCAGGCTGAAGTCAGGAAGATCAAGCGGTCTCAGGAGGAGATGGCCTTCCATCTTACCCAGAACCCCGACATCCTCAAACAGGTGGCGGGGCTGAAGAGCGGGCAGATCGTGGTGGGTTTCGCCGCTGAGACCCACGACCTGGAGGCCGAGGCGCGCCGCAAGATGCGGGAGAAACATCTGGACCTCATTGTGGCCAACGACGTCAACCGGCCGGATTCCGGGTTCCAGGTGGACACCAACGAAGTCACCCTGATCCCCCGGATCGGCGCCCCCGTGCCCCTGCCGCTTTTGAGCAAAGAGGAGGTGGCGGCGAAGATCCTGGACCAGGTGGTGGCGCTTCTGGAAACCCGCGACGGGGACCATGCAAAAAATACCTGAAGACCCGGTTGAGGAATTGCGGGAACTGGTCGATAACCTATCTGATTGGCTCCGCTATCAACGACGCCTGGGATGGCGGGGGCTGCCGGGCAAGGTTGCGCCTCCAATTCAGGACATAGAGAAATCGGCGGACAGAATTCTTAGCCTGGAAGAGATCCGGGCCGAGATGGGGGATTGCCGCCGCTGCAAGCTCTATGGGGGCCGCACCCGCCTGGTCTTTGGGGACGGGGCCGCCAACGCCCGGTTGATGTTCGTGGGGGAGGCCCCGGGGGCCGATGAAGATAAACAGGGAGTGCCCTTTGTGGGCGCCGCCGGGCAGGTCCTGAACAATCTGCTCAGCAAGTTGGGTCTGCGCCGGGAAGAGGTCTATATCGCCAACATCCTCAAGAGCCGGCCCCCGGGAAACCGGGACCCCGAGGCGGATGAGATTGCCGCCTGCCTGCCATTTTTGGACAAACAGATTAAGGCCATCCGGCCTCGGGTGATCGTCATCCTGGGGCGCATCGCGGCCCACGCCCTGTTGGGGACCAAGGAACCCATAACCCAGCTGCGGGGGCACTGGCAAAAATACCATGGTATCCGGGTGATGCCCACGTTTCACCCGGCTTACCTGAAGCGATTTCCATTGGAACGGCACAAGACCTGGGCCGACATGCAGCAGGTCATGGAGTATCTGGCTGACCATGAAGAGACTTAAGCATCTCGTATGGGCGCTGCTGGTGCTGCTCCTGACGGCCGGGGCGGCTGGCGCAACCGCGCCCCGGGCGGTTTACGTGCTGCCGGCGGTGGGCTCCATTAACCCGGGGCTGGCGGAATTCATCGTGCAAGGCATCCGTCTGGCGGAGCGCGAAAATGCCGAGGCCCTGGTGATTGAACTGGACACCCCCGGCGGTCTGGACACCTCCATGCGCCAGATCGTCCAGGCCATCAGCAATGCCAAAGTCCCGGTGGTCGTCTATGTCTCTCCCCGGGGGGCTCGGGCCGCCTCGGCCGGGGTGTTCATCACGATGGCGGCGAACGTGGCCGCCATGGCGCCCGGGACCAACATCGGCGCGGCCCACCCGGTCTCCATCGGCATGGGCAAGGTCGACAAGACCATGGAAAAGAAGCTGGTCAACGACATGGTGGCTCACGGGCGATCCCTGGCCAACGAGCGGGGCCGCAACGCCGATTGGATGGAAAAGGCCGTCCGCCAGAGCGTCTCAATTCCGGCCACCGATGCCCTGAAACTCAAGGTCGTGGACCTCTTGGCCGACAATCGGGAAGACCTCTTGGCCAAAATCAACGGCCGGAAAGTCGAAGTGGGAGGCAAACAGCTGGTCCTCCGCACCGCCGGGGCGCCGGTCAAGGAAATCCCCGAAGGCCTGCGCACCCGGGTGTTGAAGTACATCGCCGACCCCAACATCGCCTTTATCCTGATGATGGTCGGCCTGGCGGGCCTCTATTTCGAGTTCGCCCACCCGGGAGTGGTGCTCCCCGGGGTCATCGGCGCTATCTGCCTGCTCCTGGCCTTTTTCGCCTTTCAGACCCTGCCCATCAACTTTATCGGCATCTTGTTGATCTTGCTGGCCTTTATTTTCTTCATCCTGGAATTCAAAATCATCAGCTACGGCCTTTTGTCCGTGGCCGGGTTGGTGTCCCTGCTGTTAGGGGGTATGATGTTGTTTCGGGGAGGTGACGGAGGCGTGGATATCTCCTGGAGTGTGTTGATTCCTACGGTGGCCATCGTCTCTCTGTTCTTCATCGTGGTGGCCGGGATTGTCTTTCGCAGTCACCTGCTGCGGTCCATGACCGGGGCGGCTGGCATGGTGGGGGAGCGGGGCGTGGCCTATACCCCCCTGAACCCGGAAGGGCAGGTCTTTGTCCACGGCGAGTACTGGCAGGCCGAGAGCGACGCCCCCATCGCCAAGGGGGAAACCGTGGAGGTATTGGAGGTAGTGGATTTGAAGCTCCGGGTGCGCCGGGCTTAATAAAAGGAGGCAGCCATGTTTCAGTTTATCTCCGGTTCTTTTCTCTTTGTTATCGTCATTGTGGTGTTCTTTTTGATGAGCGCCATCAAAATTCTGAATGAATACGAGCGGGGCGTGATCTTCCGGTTGGGGCGGGCCCTGCCACACCCCAAGGGGCCGGGGCTCATCATCCTCATCCCCATGATCGACCGCCTGACCAAGGTCAGCCTGCAGTTGGTGACCTTTGATGTCCCTTCCCAGGACGTCATTACCAGGGATAACATATCGGTCAAAGTAGATGCAGTGGTTTACTTTCGGGTGGTCGATCCGTTTAAGGCCGTGATCGAAGTACAGAATTACCTCACCGCCACCCAACGACTATCCCAAACCACCTTACGGAGCGTCTGCGGCCAGATGGAACTGGACGATTTACTGGCCGAACGAGAGAAGGTCAACGCCCAGCTGGCAGAGATCCTCGATAATCAAACCGAACCTTGGGGCATCAAGGTGACCCTGGTGGAGGTGCGTTCCATCGATCTGCCCATCGAGATGCAGCGGGCCATTGCCAAGCAGGCCGAGGCGGAGCGGGAACGGCGGGCCAAGGTGATCAACGCCGAGGGGGAATTCCAGGCCGCCGGCAAGATGGCCGAGGCCGCCCATGTGCTGGCCGCCGAGCCCATGTCCCTGCAACTGCGCTATCTCCAGACCTTAAGGGAGATCGCCGCGGAGAAGAACTCCACCACCCTGTTCCCCATCCCCATCGACCTTATCACCCCCTTCATTAAGATAGCTCAGCGGATGGAGAAGTTGGATGAGGAGAAAAAATAGCCGGGGCAGTTGCTAATTTGGGGTTTTCTGTTTTCTGTAAGAGACCGATGCCCCGGACAGTGTTTTGGGGTTGAGAAATCGGGGCAATACCGATAAACTAATAAGGTTACAAAGGAAAACGTCTGGTCGGCGGGGGCGCCGCAAGTCGAGCCCCTGCCCGCCAATCGGAAAAAATATGGCAGGGTAGGGGGTAACCCCACCCGGGCCAGAAAATATCACAGGAGAGGCATCATGGCTAAAAAGGAACGCAAAGAGAAAAAGGAAAAACCCCTGGATAAGATGACCGCCACGGAACTGCGCAAGTACGCCCTGGACGCCGGAGAGATCAGCGGGGTCCACGGCATGAATAAAGAGGAGTTGTTGAGCGCCATCAAGCAGGTGAAGGGCATCAAGGACGAGGGCAAGCACACCGAGAAGGTCAGCATGAGGGATTTGAAGGAAAAAGCCGCGGCGATGCGGGCCAAGAAGCTGGAAGCCATCGCCGCTAAGGAACCCCAGGCAAAGATCAATATCCTGCGCAAGAAGGCCAACCGTATGAAGAAACGGACCCGCAAGGCGGCGTAACCGGGGCCGCGCTGACTCGCCTCGGCCCCGGGCTATGGGTCCGGGAGCCGGGGAGAATCTCTGGAGTCCGGGAAACACGATCTCCCAGGGCTCCAGTGGATTTCTGGGATTCCTCCCATTTACCGCCCCGGAAGTCTTGAGGCCATGTTCAAGAAGATAAACAAGTGGTTTACCAAATGATACACCCCTCCTGACCCGAACTTAATAGCGCCTGCCGCCTCAATTCCCAGAGCCAGCCTGGTAAATACCTTTATCTCTTAAAGTTTTCTATCCAGTCATCATTTTTTTCAATATTTTACCTGTTTACCATTGTCTAGACTTATGGCTGGCAAGCTTCAGGCTTTCTGCGTATCTCATTGATATTATTGCTAATATTATTATGGCACTTAAATTGCAGTGATTATGGCAAGTTTGGAAAATACTTAAAGCCTTGCCCGGGAAAGCGGGGGGGCCTTATATTTAGAGAGGATGTTATGACTGGGACGAACAAACTGGCCACCTTACTCGCCTTCATCATGGCCCTGGTGCTTCTGGCCCCGCTCGCCGCCATCGCCACCACTTACAACGTAGAGATTGCCGACAGCACCTGGGTGCAGGGTTATTACCGTGGGTCCCCCGCTTCCAGCTGGGGCTGGCAGGACATTATCGCCAACAACCCTACCGCCTGGGATATCAATAAGGTGGGCGTCACCTGGGATAACGTCGCCAATAAAGTGACCATGCAGATTTTTACCAACTATCGGCCGGCCGGTGAGGAAGGCGCCGGACAGGCCGACATCGCCCTGAGACTTGGCAACGCCGGTGACTGGACCTATGGTATCAGCCTGGCCGGGGTTACTGCGCTCGGCACCATTACCAGCGCCCTGGTGCCTGTGACCACATGGAAGGATTCGGGAGACCCGAATTTCGGCTGGAACACGCCGACGTCGAGTTGGATTTATGCCGGCGCCTATGGCGACAAAGACCACCCGAATAACCTGCAGACCCCTATCCTCACG
>PEWM01000039.1:2106-6675 GCA_002779455.1 Deltaproteobacteria bacterium CG07_land_8_20_14_0_80_60_11 | reverse complement strand
GTACAAGTGCCATATCCGGGGCCACTTGGGCCGCCACCGGGGCTTCAAATCCTTCCGCTATGACCCCCAGGGGCCGGAACACCCGGCCTGGCTTTTAGAGTCCGCCGAACTCCCCCGGGTTATCTCCGAGTTGGACGACTTCGAGGGGGAGGAATACGCGCGCCGCATCATCCCCGCCCGGGTCGGTGACCAATGGGTCATGGCCCAGGTCTACGAAGGCAGGTATGTCGATTAAGTTGGGTAGGGCGGGCCGCCGGGTCCGCCGTCATCTTGGCCAGGTGGTGCGCCGGGCGCATCCTGCGTCGGCCGCCGGCAAAATTTTCCTGGGGATAATTCTGGCGGCGCTCCTGGCCGGCGGGGCCGGGGCGGGGGAGGCCTTTGAGATGCCCCGGCCGGGCCGGGTCTGGTCGTTTCCCCGGGACCACGGGGCCCACCCGGAGTACAAGACCGAGTGGTGGTATTACGTGGGGCATCTGAAGGCCGCCTCCGGGGAATCCTTCGGGTACCAGTTGACCTTCTTCCGGGTGGCCTTACGAAAAATACGAAAACCCGGCCCCCAGGCCCGCTCGGCCTGGTCGCTCCACACCGTCTATTTCGCCCACCTGGCCCTCACGGACGCGGCCCGGCGCACCTTTTCCTTTAGGGAGAAATCTGGCCGGGGGGCCCTAAATTTGTCCGGGGCGGCGGCGGGGACCCTGAAGGTCTGGATCAACGACTGGCAGGCGGAACTGGTGGAAGACGAATTCCGCCTCTCGGCCCAAGACGGCGGCCTGGGGCTAGACCTGGTCCTCAAACCCATAAAACCCCCGGCCCTGCATGGCGAGGGCGGCTACAGCCGCAAGTCTGAAAAGTCTGACGCGGCCAGCTATTACTATTCCCTGCCCCGGCTTGACACCCGGGGTAACATCACCGTGGATGGTCGCCAGCTGCCGGTCACCGGCGAGAGCTGGATGGACCACGAGTTTTTCAGCCGCACCCTGGCCCCGAATCTTTCGGGCTGGGACTGGTTCAGCCTGCAGCTTGCGGGCGGCTGGGAGGTGATGCTCTACCTCTTGCGTCAAAAAGACGGCTCGGTGGACCCGGCCTCTTCGGGCACCCTCATCGACCCGCAGGGCCGCGCCCGCCACCTGAACCTGGGCGATTTTACGGTCAGGCCCACCGGCGCCTGGACCTCCCCCCATACCCGGACCAAATACCCGGCGGGCTGGGAGATCATTATCCCCGGGGCCGGCTACCGCCTGACGCTGACCCCCACTTTGGCCGACCAGGAGATCCGTTCCCAGGCCCCGGCCAAAGTGACTTACTGGGAAGGCCAGGTCAAGATCGAGGGGGTTAAAAACGGCGTCCCGGTCGCAGGCCTAGGCTACGCCGAACTCACCGGCTACGCCGGCGGTCTGGGCGCCAGGTTTTGAGGAGGGGCGAAAAGGCGAAAAGGGGAAGAGGCGAAAAGGGAAGAAAAACAAGGGAGACGATGCCCGCTTTTTTCTGGTTTCCAAGTTCGGTTTGAGAACGAGGATTTAACCGCAGTCTTGGCGGTGCAGACAACCTTGGTTTTTTGGCTGAAAGCTGAAAGCTGACGGCTGATAGCTCTTAACAGCCAGGGAGGGACAAAGCTCAAACTCTGTCCCTCCCTGAACCTTTCTCTAGATAATCGCGCTTTAGCGCGTTAGCCAGCGGTCGTTTCTGACGGTGAGGAAGGCGTAGGGCTGCACCCAGGGGAGGGCGAAAAAGGCGAAGTAGGAGTAGATGATCCCGTAAATGAAGTCCATGTCCCGTTCCTGGTGGATGTAGTAGTACATCCATACGAGGGTGAAGACCCCCAGCCCGGCCAAGAACTTCACCATGACGATGGGATAGAGCCAGAAGGAGATGAGGAGCATCCCCAGGAAGAGGTAAGTCAGGGGGAACTCGATCTGGGTCATGAAAAAGTCAATGATGGGCAGCAGCCGGTGTTTGGTCCGGTAATGGCTGAAGATGAACTTGAGCTGGACCCAGTTTTCCCGGAAATTGCTGCGGTCCCAGCGCAGATACATGCGGCACAGGCCCCGGTAGGTTTCGGGCACCAGGGTGTGGACGAGGGCGCTGCGCTGGTAAGAGGTGTGGTAGCCCTGGCGCAGGACAAAGTTGGTCAAGGCCCGGTCTTCGCCGATATTGGCGGGCAGGCCCATGAAGGTCTGGGTGCGCCACCGTTTGAGGATGGGTTTAAGGGCTTGCGCCCGGTAGGCGGACAGGGCCCCGGGGGTGCAGGTGACGCAGCCGTACATGCTTTGTGAGGCCCTGAGGAAGTCGAAGGCCAGGACGAAGCGCACCGCCAGCATCCGGGCCATGACACTGCGGCTCCGGTTGTAGACCTTGACGTTGCCGGCCACCGCGCCGATCTGAGGATCGTTGAGCATGGGGGCGATGACCTGCTTCACGGTATCAGGCGTGATCACGCTGTCCGAGTCGATGGTGACGAAGTACTCGCCCTTGCCCCGGGTGAAGCCGGCATATAGACCCTCTTTCTTGCCCCGGTTCTTGGGGAAGCGGATGGCCTTGATCAGCTTGGGGTAGCGCCGGCGGGCCCGGTCAATGTAAACCCAGGTGTCGTCTTTGGAACCGTCGTCGATGCAGATGATCTCCAGCCGGTCGGCCGGGTAGTCGGAGGCGGCCGCGGCGTAGATGGACTTCTCCACCATGGCGCCTTCGTTGTAAGCCGGAATGATGACGGTGACCCGGGGCAACTGGCCCGGGGGGAGGGGATAGGATTTATACCGCCACCACAGCACGGTCCGCACCAGCTGGAAGGCCAGGTAAGCCAGGGTGAAGCCGGCCCCCAGGGCCATCAGGGGGGAACCGAAGCTCTGGCGGCTCAACAGCTGCAGGTAGCCGTTGAAGGAGCCCACCTTCAAGGATATTACCAGGCAGGCCGACAAGATTAACGGGACCAGGATTTTGAGGGCCAGGTCCAGGGTCTGTATCCGCTGTTCCTCTTTGGAGCGCCATTTCACCTGGGTCCAGGGAAAGGCAGAGGTTATAGTTCGCATCTTAGGTCAGTTCCTCGCACATGACAAAATCAAGCTAATCGTTTAGTAATGCAATTGGCTTGCCAAGAAATTTAAAAAGACTAGAATTAAATCATATTGATTTAATTAGGAAAATTACTTTGGCCAAATATTATCCTTAGGGCTTGGCCAGAGAACTTCTCTCCCTGAGAGTATTCCCGGGAACCATGATAAATATTTCTCAAATTGAGAAATTCACTGAATCTGGCGTCCCCTTCCGGCCCCCCACTTCGGGAGAAGCAGCCACTCCGGGGGCTTACCCGCTAAAATACGGTTAAAATTATTTGCTAAAAGGGAGAGGCGGCGGAGTTCACATTTACGGCATCTTGTGGTAATAAGACAGGGGAGAAAGATATTGGCCGTCCGTGTTGGCAAGTTGGCCCGGCAACCATAATTCTTAACCCACAGGAATAACGGCATGGAGGCAACAGAGAAACCCGCAGGGGCAGAAATAACGGCAGGGTTAAAACTCTGCCAGTTGGGACAGGAGGTGCGTGTGCCCACCGGCACGCGCATCGTCAGCCAGGGCGAGACCCCGGAATTTTTCTACGTCATTCAATCCGGCCGGGTCCGGGTTTTCCGGGAGACCGCCGACCGGATTCAAACTAATTTGACCGAGTTGGGGGCCGGGGCCTACTTTGGGGAGGTGGCCCTGGTCACCGGACAGGCCCGCTCCGCCTCGGTGGAGGCGTTGGAGGATGCCACCCTCATCAAGGTCTCCAAGGAGGAATTCGACCGCCTCTTGGACCAGAATCCCCAGCTGGCCCGGCATATCATCCAGCAGTTGGCCAACTGGCTGGTGGCCGGGGACCAGCGCGTGGAAGCCGAGGTGGTGCACCAGGTCAAGCTGCGGCAGCTCTCCTGGTTTGATTATGTCCTCATGTTGGGCTTGAGCCTCGTGCTCTCCCTAATCGTCAATATCTACAACGACAACCGGATTCCCCTGATCCACGGTTGGGGCGAAAAAAACCTCGTTCCCGAAATTTCGCTTAATCAGGCGCAGGAGATGTACCGGAAGAACCAGGCCATTTTCGTTGATGCCCGGAAGAGCGCCTTCTATAGTCAGCAACACATCAAGGACGCGACAAACTTGCCGGTGATCTTATTCGATCTGATGTACCCCATGTTCCAGTTCATGGTGGCGCAGGAGGGGCAGGACAAGACGCTCATTGTTTACGGCGGGACTTTCAGCCGGCGTATGGACCTCGATATGGCGCGCCTGCTGAAGAACAAGAGTTTGGAACGCGTGGTGGTGCTCAAAGATTACACCGGTTGGACCAAGGCCTTTCCCCTCCAAGAGAAAGCGGCCACGACACCTGGCAGCCTCCCCCTGGGGTTCGCAGGCTTCCTGGAATGGCTGCCGGTGAGCATCTTTTTGCTTATCCTGATTCCTCCCATCCGCCGCAGCCCTTACCTGTCAGTGTTTTGCCGGGTGCTCCTGGCGGCGATCTTTATTTCGTTCGCCTTGAGCAAAATCATGCGGCCGGCAGTCTTTGCCCTGAACGTGGTGGATTACAACCTGACG
>PEWM01000039.1:0-2067 GCA_002779455.1 Deltaproteobacteria bacterium CG07_land_8_20_14_0_80_60_11 | reverse complement strand
TGGGGAGAACTGGTCGTGGGGTTGTTCCTCCTCCTGGGCATCCGCACCCGGGCCGCGGCCACGCTGATCGCCGCCATGAACGTCATCTTTATTGCGGGACTGGTCAATGCCATTCTGCATCACATGCCCATCAACTGCGGGTGTGTCGGCGAAGTGGGCGAACCGGTGAACTGGTTAAAAGTTATGAAAAATACCGGGATGCTGGTCATGTGCATCCAAATCTTCCTCTACGATCGGTTTCTGGTGCTGGATCGGGGAGGGTTCATCTTGCGGGATAGAAAGATATGAAAAAGGATATTTTGAAGTTGGGCGCGGTCCTGGGTCTGATCATGGTGGGGCTGGTCTTGGGAGGCTGTGGGGAGTCTCGCTCCCAGTTTGCCGGGACGTATAAATCCATGGAGCCTTTCGCCGGTAAAGATTACATTGATCTCGACCTCCAGGAGAACGGCAAGGGAACCTGGGTGCTGGCGGGAAAAACCGTTGAGTTCACCTGGGTAGTGAATGCTGGCAAGATCTTTATTTACACCAAGCCGGGCGCCATCCTCGTCGTCACTCCCACCGAGGGTGGAAAGATATTGTCGGCGGATATGACCGGTGATTGGCACCCCGGTTGTCCCCCCGGTTCCTGTGTGAACTTCAAGCGGGTCAAAGATGGAGGGTAACGGCATTACCGGTCTGCAGACCTTGGCCGCCAAACCGGGCAGCAGCCTGGCCTGGCTGTTAGTGTGGCTGTTTTGCCTTTCCTCTCACGCCTGGGGGGCCGGCGGCGCCGTAGAAGTGCGCCGCCTGGGGTTGAGTAGGGTGGCGGAGAACACCCTCATCACCGTGGTTCTGGACCGGGCGGCGGCACCCCGGGTGAGTTCCCGGGAAGTGTCGGGCAAACCGCAACTGGTGGTGGATTTTCCCGGGGCCCGGGCCGGGCGGTTGCCCAGCCACCTGGCGGGCGATGAGATACTGGTGCAGCAGGTGCTCACCGAAACCGCCTCTCCCGGGGGCGGGGTGCGCATCATCCTGGACCTTTTCCCCGAGAAACCCTACACCTACTGGAAGCAGAACCGGCCCGGCGCCGGCGGGCAGTCCTTGTTCATCTTGGGATTGAAGCCCGATTCCAAGGTCCGCCCGGTCCAGGCCAGGGTCGTGCCCTCCGCGGCGCCGGAGCCCGCCCCCACGGCGCCGCCCAGGGGGGTGGAGGCGCCGGAACCTTCTGCACCCGGGGAGGATGAGGGCGGCTACCAGGAGCCCAAAATTAACGTGGCTCCCGGGAGCTTCGCCGAACTGCGCCGCCTGATGCCCAAGGCCGCCCCGCTGCTGCAGGGCCTGGAAGCCGACGGCTGGGTCGTGTCCGAGTCCAACCGGTATGACCGCCCGGGACGGCGCTTCAGCCGGGATTTTATCCTCACCAACCGCAAGTACCCGGAGCTGGTGGTGAAGATCGCCTACCTGCCGGCCAACACCCCTAATACCCCCAACATCGACATCATCATGTTGTCCACCGAAAACCACGCCAGCGAGGCTGCCACCCAATACCGGGGTCTGCGCCAGTGGAGTTTCGCCAGGATCAAGCAGAAATACGAGGACATCGGCGATTTCTTTGACGATGCCCTAAAGCCCTTGAGGGTGAAGCTGCGCGAAGAAACCAAGGCCATAACGCTGCGCGATGCCGCGGTATTTCAGAACTTTCTGAAGCTCGCCTCCCCGAACCATCCCCAGGTCGCCGACCAGGTGATGAATCACGTGCGGGCCAAGGTGAGTCCCCGGTTTGAGGGGGTGCAATTCACCGTGTCCGAAAATCCTCTGACCATCCTCAGTCTGGTGGATTTTCTCTACCTGAAGGTCTATTACCTCGATGCCTTTTCAGGAGGTGGACAGTGACCAGAGAGATCACTATCTTCGGCAAGCAGACCTGACCCTTTACCCAGCGGGCCCGGGAGGCCAAGACTAAAGAAGGGTTGACGGTCATTTTTCGGGATGTCAAAGTGGACGCCCAGGCCATGGCCGAGATGCTGCGCCTCACTCAAGGCAACCGCCAGGTGCCGGTCCTGGTGGAGGGTGAGAAGCTCAGCATCG
>PEWM01000088.1 GCA_002779455.1 Deltaproteobacteria bacterium CG07_land_8_20_14_0_80_60_11 | reverse complement strand
AAGCTTTCCACCGTGGTCACGAACTGGTCCGGCCGGGTAATGTCGCTGTGGGCCAGGGCGATGCGCTCCCTTTCCAAGCCGCAGAGGGACAGCAGCTTTTTCAGGACCCACACCCGGCTCCAGGTGTGGTCAATGCCATAGCTGTGGTGACATTCTTCGGGATTGCAGCCGATGAGCAACAGCCCGTTGGCCCCTTCCAGAAAGGCGCGCCCCATGACCACCGGGTCGATTTGTCCCAGGCAGCGCACCGGCAGGAGGTAAAACCGCCGGTTGTAGCTCAATCCCCGCAGCCCCGCCTGGTCGGCGGCGGCGGCGCCGCTCCACTGGCAGCCAAACCCCATAACCTCATCAATGGCCAGGCTGCGGGCCAGGGCCGCCACCCGGGCCTCGTGCTGGGCCATGGTGCAATTGGCGAGGGTGAGGGCCATTTCCGGGCAGGAGGCGGCGCAGGTGCCTTCACCCGTGCAGAGCATGGGGTCCACCATCCGGGGGACATTGTGGCCCAGACCTTCCACGGGGCCGCTCACCGGCTGGATGGCCAGGCAGTCGCAGACCTCCCGGCAGAGGGTGCACACCGTGCACTTACTCTGGTCCACGGTGGAAATAACCTGGGGGGCATACAGTTCCCCGGCCAGGGCCTTCTTGACCAGGGCCGCGGTTTGCTTCGCCACCCGGCGCCCCTGGCTCAAGGCGCCGCGCAGGTCGCAGGGCTGGCAGGCGGACCCGACCATCAGTTTCTCCCCCAGGACCACCTGGTCCGGGCGAACCATCTGGGGCGACCGGTCCAGGAAGGCTTCTTCCTTGACTTCCAACCCCAGGATTTTGGCGGTCCTCAGGGCCTCGGCCCCGGGAGTGCGCCGGGGGGAGAGCACCAGGAGATCCCAGGCCAGATCCTGCTCGGTCCGGTCGGTGGCCCGGTTGTAGGAGATATAGTCATTTTTGACCATGGGACGCACACGGCCATCGTAGGGGATCAAGGCAAGGCCCAGTTCCCGGGCCCGGGCCCGATCGAAGGTCTCCAAGGGAGTGGGCATGGCGCTGTCATAGAAGATCGTCACCTGGGTCTCGGGGAAGTGTTCCCGCAACTGCGTGGCCATAGTCCAGGCGCTTTTCATGGAAAGCGGCGCCGCAAACGGCTGGCCGGCCTCCAGATCGTCGATCCAAAAAATCACCCGGCCCTTCAAGGGACCACCCTGCCGGATGAACTCGTTGATCTCGATCTGACAAATAACGCGATTCCCATCATGGCCCAGTTCCGGGAGTTGATGGGCGATTTCCCAATCCAGGGCGGCGATGATGGCCCCGGCTTGGAAATCGACGCGTTCCTGCCCGCCCGGAGAGGCGAAGGTCACGGTGTAGTCGCCGAACCGGCCGGAGACCTGCGTGAGGGCGCCCACCCGGGTCTGGTTGACCCGGGGGCTGGCCTCCACTTCGCCGATGAGGCGGTCCAGGCGGTCATAGGAGTGGTAGTCGCTCAGGTAGAGTTGCCGGGCGCGCTGCATTTCCTCCGCCGGGTCGTAGCTGAGGGGGAGGAGGGTTTCCACTCCCTGTCCCGCCAGTTCCTGGGCCGCGCCGTAGGCGGCGACGCCCCCGCCCAAGACCATGACCGGCCCCTGATAGTCAATCCGGATTCGGGGCGCCGGCTTGAGGGTTTCGAGCCAGGCCTGGGAGGCCCGGATGAGCTTGGCCCCCTTTTGGGCCAGTTCGGCGGGCGCCGCGCTATGGACCTGGGCCACGTGGTCCCGGAGGTTGACCATGTCGATCTGGGTTTCCGCCAGCCCCAGGGCTGCCAGGGCTTGCTCGAATTTTTTGTGGAGAATGCGGCTTTCGCAGCCGGCCACGATGAGCCGGTTGAGCCCTTTGGCGGCCACCACCTCCTTAATCCGTTCCAAGCCGGGGCGGAGACACGAAAACGGCAGGATTTCCACATGCCCGACGCCGGGCGACTCATCCAGCAGCTGGGCCAGGACGGCCTGGTCAACCTTCGGGACAATGCGGGAGCCGCACTCACAGAGGAAGACCCCTAAGAGGGGCGCAGGCGTGCTTGCTTTGACGGCTTGCGGTTGGTTCATAGGTCCCTCCCTCAGTGGGCGTAGCCGTGGCCGGTGCGCCGCGATAGGTCGCCCCGGACGGTATCCAGGCGCTTCTGCAGGGCCCCGGTGGGACACACCGAGACACAGCAGCCACACCCGATGCAGGCATTGTTGGGGACGCGGTAGGGGGTCTCCAGTACCTTTTTTACCCCCCGGGAACCGAAGGTGAGGGCCTGGACCCCCACCACCTCGTTGCACACCGCCACGCAGCGGCCGCACCGGAGGCATTCCTCCTCGGGATCGGTGACGGCGAAGCGGGTAGAGGTGACGCCATACGCCGCGGCCAGCTTCTTGATCTCCCGGGAGGCCGGGCACCCGGCCAGGAGCATCTCCAGGACCCAGCGCCGCACGTTGAGGACGCGCTCCGAGTCGGTGAAAACCTCGAGTTCCTCTATGGGCGGGTTCAAACAAGAGGGCATAACCTTGCCCCGCTTGCCATACCGGGCCTCGACCACGCATAAACGGCAGCTGCCCCAGGGCTTGAGGGCCGGGTGGAAGCACAGGGTGGGGATATGGATGCGGTAATGCCGGGCCGTCTCCAGGATGGTCCAGCCGGGTCTGGCCTGGACCGGTTGACCGTCGATGGTGAAGCTGATCACCTGGTTCTGCGGATTTTCACTGGAGCTCATACGTTCACCTCCTAGTCCACGACCACGGCATCAACGGGGCAGACATCCATGCAGGCCCCACAGCGGATACAGGCGTCCTGGTCAATGGTATGAAGCTGCTGGTTCGCCCCGGTGATGCACACCTGGGGACAGGTTTGGGCGCACAGGGTGCAGCCGTTGCAGATCTCGGGGTCGATGCGGTAGGTGATGAGATCCCGGCAGACCCCCGCCGGGCAATGGTGGTCAACGATGTGGGCCAGATACTCATCCCGGAAGTAGCGGATGCTGGTCAATACCGGGTTGGGGGCGGTGCGCCCCAGGCCGCAGAGAGAGCCGTCCACCAGGGCCTTTCCCAGGCTTTCCAGGGCGTCAATGTCTGCCGGGGCGCCCTTGCCCTGGGAGAAGTTATTCAAAAATTCCAACATACCCTTGAGACCCAGGCGGCAGGGCAGGCACTTGCCGCACGATTCTTCCTCCAAAAAGCGCAGGAAGTACCGGGCTAAATCCACCACGCAATCATGATCGTCCATGACGATCATGCCGCCGCCGCCCATAATCGACCCGGTCTGAGCCATGGAATCGAAATCCACGGAGAGTTCCATTTTATCGGCAGGCTTAACGTCCGGGGGATGGAAGTGATAGTCCGTGAATTCTTCTTTAAGCTCGTACGGAATTATGCCGCCTGAGGGCCCCCCCGTCTGGACGGCCTTGAACCGACCCTGGCCGGGCACGCCGCCGCCGATCTCTTCGACGAGGGCGCCCAGGCTGATGCCCATGGGCACTTCAACCAAACCGGTGTTCTTCACCTTGCCCACCAGGGAGAAGATCTTGGTGCCAGTGCTCCGGGGCGCCCCCAGGTCGGCATACCACTGGGCCCCATGGTCAATGATGTGAGGAACATTGGCCCAGGTCTCGACGTTATTAATCACGGTCGGGCGGCCCCACAGGCCTTGCTGTGACGGGTAGGGCGGCCGGGTGACGGGTTCGCCGACGCGGCCCTCCAGAGAGGCGATAATGGCAGTCTCTTCACCACAGACATAGGCCCCGGCCCCGCGGTTGATCTGGAGATCGAAATCAAAGCCCGCGCCCAGGATGTTTTTGCCTAAGAGTCCCAGGGCGCGGGCCTGGGCGATGGCGGCCGCCAGGTGCCGGATGGCGATGGGATATTCGTGCCGGACATAGAGGAATCCCTGATTCACCCCCATGGCATACGCCCCGATGGCCATGCCTTCGATAACCGCGTGGGGGTCGCCTTCCATAATGGCCCGGTCCATAAAGGCGCCCGGATCCCCTTCTTCACCATTGGCAATGATATAGACCGGCCCCGGGTTCTCCCGGGCATTTTCTACGGTCCTTTTCCATTTATAGCCGGTGGGAAAGCCCCCACCGCCCCGGCCTCGCAGGCCGGAAATCTCCACGGTCCGGATGACGTCGTCCGGTGACATTTCTATCAGGGCTTTGGCTAGAGAGTGGTAAGCACCGGCCATGATGGCGTCATGAATATCCAACGGATCGATAACGCCGATATTCTGGAGGATGATCTTCTGTTGCATCCGGTAAAAAGGGATGTCGGCGGCCGACTTGTACCGGGTGCCGTTGTCGCTATACAGCAGCCTTTCCACCACGGCGCCCTTGACCAGGGTGGTTTGCACAATCTCTTCCACGTCCTCGGGTTTAACCCGGACATAACAAAGATTGGCGGGCGCCAAATTAACCAGGGGACCCTGGCTGCAGAAACCATGACAGCCGGTGTCTTTGACCAGGGGCTGGACCTTGACCTCTAAGTTTTGGCTCTGAATGGCTGATTGGAAGGCCTGGGAAACCTTATCGGCGCCCACGGCCAGACAACCCGGGCCCCGGCACACCCTGACGATCGGCCGGTGAGGGTCTTGCGCCTGGAGCAGGTTGTCTCGCAGGACCTTCAGTTCTGCGGTATTGGTTAATCTCTGCATCATTTCCTCCTGCGGCCGGGCTAATCATCAGACTTGTTCGAGCCGCTTCTTCAGGATAACCATGTTGGCTTCACCCAGGTAATCCTCGTCCACCATCACCACGGGCGCCAAGGCGCAGGCGCCCACGCATTTGACGGTGTCCAGGGTGAACTTGAGGTCATCGGTGGTTTGGCCCCGGGCCACGCCCAGGTTCCGTTCACAGGCCTCCACCAGGCGTTGGCCGCCCTTGAGATGACAGGTGGTGCCCAGACAGACCTTGATTTCGTGTTCGCCCCGGGGCTCCAGGCTGAAGGATTTATAGAACGTGGCTACCGACCAGGCCTGGGTGACGGGCACCCCCACATGATCACAGATCAGGGTGAGGTGCTCAGCGGAAATGTAGCTATATTCGGCCTGGACGTCCTGGAGGAGATTGATCAGATGTTGCGGGTGACGGGGATATTGTTCCAGAATAATTTCAATGTCTTGTCGTGCAGGTTTCATCCCTGGCCTCCCAAATTTTTCTCAAAATCCGGTTTATGAACTAAAGAGCAATATCTGTGCCAGACAGCTAACTCATTAAAATTGCTGGAATAAGATTTTTTAGCCTCGTGAAATTGTACCAATAGTGACATTAAGTGAAACGTATATCTGCCTAATTATATTAGGTAATATATTATTATATGAAACATAATTGAAACACAGGCATGGGCCCGAAACCGGGGCAGTAATGCAGGGCGGGCACTGCCCGCCATGTAGCGCCCTGCGCACCACCCCTGGTTCCCAGGCTCAGCTTGGGAACCAGGTAACCAAAGGGTAGCCGCAGGCTTCAGCCTGCGAGATCACAGGCGAGACGCCGGTGCCACTAGAATTTTTGCTTTTGCTGATCTATGGCCGCCAGGATGGCTAAGGCCCGCAAGCCCGCGTCGATGAGGCGGCGCTCCGCCCGGCGCCGGGCGTAAGCTCCGGTGAGGCCCTGCCCGGTTAGGCGGTTATTGAGCACCAGGCAGGCGCCCCCGGCCCGGATCGGGACGGTTGCGACCGCGGCCAGGGCCAGGTAGACGGACATCTCCATCTCCAGGTTGAGGACCCCGGCCTGGCTGAGGCGGGCCACCTTGTGGGGGTCCGAGGCGGGAAACCCCGGCGCCACCCGGCCCTGGCCGGCGTAAAAATCCGCCGTGGTGCAGGTGAGGCCCACATGATGCCGCACCTTCAGGACTTCGGCCGCCTCTTTTAAGGCGGCCACGATTGCCGGCGCGGCCTGGGGGACGAAATCCGCCGGGGCGTAAGCCTGGGTAGTATTTTCCTCCCGCCAGGCCGACTCGGTGATGACCAGGTCCCCTACCTCGATATCCCTTTGGAGCGCCCCGCAGGTGCCCAGGCGGATAAAGGTCACCGGGGTGACGCAGTTGGCCGCTTCCACGACGGCGATGGCGCTGGCCGGGGCGCCGATGCCGGTGGCCATGACCGAGACCGGCACGTGCTGATAGATGCCGGTATAGGTGAGAAACTCCCGGTTCTGCCGCCGCATGTCCACCCGGGTGAGCCGGCGGGCGATCCTCTGGGCCCGATCAGGGTCGCCGCAGGTCAGGATATAGGGCGCCAACTCCCCGGGGGCGCAGTCGAGGTGATAAAACCGGCCCCGGGCATTTTTCGGAATAGGGCTGGTGATGTCCATGCCGTCAATCCCCCAACTGGGACTCGGTGAGGGCCGGGAGGTTGATGCCGTGCACCGTGAGGAGGCCGGAGTCCGGGCGTTGAATGCAGAGTTTGTCGAGGTCAGGAGACAATGCCAAAGTTCCTGAAAAGAAATTAGGCCTTCCGCCCCGGCAGGAACGGCAGGCCTATTCAATTTATCAAATCTCGGGGCGGGAGGCAATCTCCCGGGGCCAGGGGAGGAACTCCCTGCTTTAATTGCTTTAAATTGGACTTTTTTCAGCGATATGAATAAAATTCATTCTTTAAAAATCGCCGGCAGAGCTTCACCAGGGTTGGCCGCCGGAGAGCGGAAAACCTTTGTCTCAATGCAAAACCCGCGGTTTGACTGGCGGCAGCCAGTAAGGTTCGGGGTGGGGCTGCTCTTCCCAG
>PEWM01000012.1 GCA_002779455.1 Deltaproteobacteria bacterium CG07_land_8_20_14_0_80_60_11 | reverse complement strand
GCGCGTCTCACGCGCCATCAAGTGGCGCGTGAGACGCGCCCTACATCTGTATTTAACGAGGTGCTTAATGTCCGAACCAACCTTGATCTACAATCTCTTTCCGCCCCTGGCCGGGACCATCCCCCAGTGGGAGGAGCACCTGGACCGCATCGCGGCCATGGGCTTCACCTGGATTTTTTTGAACCCCATCCACACCCCCGGCCTGTCCGGCAGCTTATATGCCGTCAAGGATTACTACGGCCTCAATCCCCTCTTTTATCCTGCGTCCGGCCAGGACCCGGAGGCGGCCCTGGTGCACTTTCTGAAAAAGGCCGGACGCCGGGGCCTTAAGGTGATGCTGGACCTGGTGATCAATCACACGGCCATCGACTCGCCCCTGGTCACCCAGCATCCCGAGTGGTACGCCAAGGACGACGCGGGCCGGATCAAGCACCCCGGCGCCATCGACCCGGCGGATGCCACCAGGGTGACGGTGTGGGGCGACCTGGCGGAGCTTTCGTACTGGCCGCCGCCTGACCCCGAGGGGCTGCTGCACTACTTCGACGGCGTGGTGGCCAGGTACCTGCGCCTGGGTTTCATGGGGTTTAGGGCCGATGCGGCTTACAAAATCCCGGGCGATTTTTGGGCCCGCCTCATCACTGAGGCCAAGAACCTGGAGCCCCGGGTCCAATTTTTCGCCGAGACCCTGGGGTGCCGCCTTTCGGAGTGCGCCCAGCTGTCATCCTCCGGGTTCGACTTTCTCTACAACAGCTCCAAGTGGTGGGATTTCCAGGAAGACTGGTGCCTGGAGCAGTACAACGACTTTCGCCGCATCGCCCCCTCCATCAGCTTCCCGGAAAGCCACGACACCGAGCGGCTGGTGGCAGAAAGTGGCGGCGCCCCGGAAGTGGCCCGGCAGCGCTACCTCTTTGCGGCTTACTTTTCCACCGGGGTGATGATCCCCATGGGCTATGAGTATGGTTTCAAGACGCGCCTCAACGTGGTGCAGACCCGGCCCCAGGATTGGGAGGCGCCCAACTACGACCTGACCTCCTTTATCAAGGGGGTGAACCGGATGAAAAAGAAATGCCCGGTGCTCCTGGAAGAAGGGCCCCAGGCCCGGGTCAACCCCAAGGGGGAACCGGTGGCGCTGCTGCTCAAGTCCCGGGAGAGCCGCCAGGGCCGGGTCCTGGCGGTGATCAATTCCACCTCGGACCCCCAGGAGGTCGCCATCCCCGATCTGGCGGAGCTTTTGGGGAAACCCCGGCGGGCCTGGAAAGACCTGACGCCGGATACTATCCCCTTGAAACTCCAGGGATCCTTAGAGTTCACTTTGCCGCCGGCCCGAATGCGGCTTTTTTATAACCCCGGCGGGTCGCCATTGCCACTGAGTGAGACCTCGGCAGGACCACGCTAAAACTATAATTTGGCTACCTTGGCGCCAACCAAAGAATTTTTTTTATAGGCACAGGCCTCTGCGGTGAAAATTATGGTTTTCAGACCAACGAGCAATCAAACAACTATTTTATGTCATTCTGAGCGCAGCAAGAATCTCTCTTTTAAAGCCGCCGAGATTCTTCACTCCGCGGCGCTCCGTTCAGAATGACATGAATACTCATAGTTTTTTGACTGCAACTTCGTATCAGAGGATGAGCCCACCGGCTGGAAGCCGACGCCACTATACCGCTCTCTCAAGATCACTTCTCAAGGATTCCCCATGACCCAGGCCCTGGCAGGATTCAACGAGCACGGCATCGTGTTGGCTACGGACAGCCAGGCCACCCGGTTCGACGCCGCCGGGCAGCCGGAGATCTTTAACGTCAACAAGCTCTTGGCCCTGGACCGGCGCTCCGGTATCTTGAGCGGCGGCGCCGGGGTGAGTGTCTCCCTGTCTTTTGCCCTGCGCCGGCAGATCGCCCGCCATGCCGGCTCCCTGGAACTGGAGGGAATGGTGGAGTTGGCGCTTCCCTTCCTCTCCCAGGGTTACGGGCGCCACCTGGAAGAACATGGCCCGGAGGCCGAAGGTTTCCGGCGCATCTACTTTATCCTGGCCGGCTATGTTCCCGACAGCCCTCCGCCTCACTTCAAAATGGTCCTCCTGGGCAGCGAGGAAAACGAGCTTCCCCTGCGGCGGATTCAGACAGGCAACGTGGTGGTCATGCCCCGGAACCTGGGGATGGAGATGCGCCTGTTCAAGGCCCTCAACCAGGGCGCGGACCTGGAAGAAGTCCTGCACCTGAGCCAAGACTTTTTGGCAAAGATGGCCGCGGCCAAAGAAGAGGTAGGGCCGCCCTTCCACTATGCCACCATCACTTCCCGGGGTTATCAGCCGATAATTTTGTGATGCCGGTCTATGCTTTTTGCCGATTTTGAGTAATAATCTGTTACGCCAAGGAGTAACTTATGAATAAAGCCATGCTCGTGGTCATGGACGGTCTGGGAGACCGGCCCGTCAGGGAACTGGGGGGCCTCACCCCCCTGGAGGCGGCGCACACCCCCAACCTGGACGCCCTGGCGGCCCGGGGCATCACCGGGGTCATGAACGCCCTGGGCGTAGGGCAACGCCCCGGCAGCGACACCAGCCACCTGGCCATCCTGGGCTACGACATCGAGCGCTATTACACCGGCCGGGGCACCATTGAGGTCGCGGGGCTGGGCATGGACCTGGAGGCGGGGGATGTGGCCCTGCGGGGCAACCTGGGCACGGTGGACGACAATCTCACCGTGGTGGACCGGCGGGCCGGGCGCATCACCGACACCGGCCCCTTTGTCAAGGACCTGGACGGCCTCACCTACGAGGGCGTCACCCTGAAGGTTCGCCCCGGCACCGGCCACCGGGCCGGTGTCATCCTGAGGGGGCCGAATCTGAGCTTCCGCATCAGCGACAACGATCCCCACGAGGTGGGGGTCAAGGTCCACGAGGTTCACCCCCTGGACGATTCCCCGGAAGCCGCCTTCACCGCCAAGGTATTGAATCACTTCCTGGCGGAGGCCCACCTTCTCCTGGCCCAAAACCCCCTCAACCAGGAACGGGTGGCGAAGGGCTTGCCCCCGGCCAATTACTTGTTAGGGCGGGGCGCCGGCTATTATAAGAAGATCGAGCCGTTCCCGGCGCGCTATGGCCTCAAGGCCTGCACCATCGCCGGCGGCGGCCTCTACAAGGGCGTCGGCTCCTTCACCGGCATGGACGTGATCCCCGTCCCCGGCGCCACCGGGCTCCCCGACACCGACATCGAGGCCAAGTTCCGGGCGGGCCTTACCGCCCTGGCCGGGCCTTACGATTTCGCCTTCGTCCACGTCAAGGCCACCGACACCTTCGGGGAGGACGGCGACTACCTGGGCAAAATGAACTTCATCAACAAGATCGACCTGGCCTTTGAGCTCCTCCTGGACG
This sequence comes from Deltaproteobacteria bacterium CG07_land_8_20_14_0_80_60_11, assembly GCA_002779455.1. Taxonomy (GTDB): domain Bacteria; phylum Desulfobacterota; class Desulfobaccia; order Desulfobaccales; family 0-14-0-80-60-11; genus 0-14-0-80-60-11. The sequence goes on along the minus strand of PEWM01000012.1, from coordinate 2,974 downwards.
CCCCGCACCTCCTGGCGGTGACCGCCGACCACTCCACCCCCTGCGCCTTGAAGAAACACTCCGGGGACCCGGTGCCCATCATGATGGTGGGGGAGGGGCTGGTGCGAACCGACGACGTCAGCCAATTCGGAGAGCGAGCCTGCGGCCGGGGCGCCCTGGGCCGCCTCACCGGCCTCCAGGTCATGCCGGAGATCATCAATTTACTGGGGCTGGCGAAGTTGATCGGGGATTGAGGATTTAGCTTTCAGCCGTCAGCTTTTAGCTTTTAGCCATAATCTATCTGCTTATAGAAAACTGTGGGGGCGCACCGGCGGGTGCGCCCTCTGTCATTTTGATTTATTCTTGACAAAAGTGTATTTCTTGTGTTATTGTGATTTTCGATATATGAATTTGAATATTCAGAAAATTATTTTTTATTCTCAGGCGGAGGGAAAGAAAATGGGTGTTGCTGAATGGTTTAAAACTTTTTGTTCAAACCTCACAGTTACAAATAATATATCGATCTCGGTGCGATACAAGGCAATTACCAAACGTCTTAATATTGATTTCTATGATTCAACATCTGAAACTTATCATAGTTTATATGTTGGTTCTTATGGACGGAACACAGCAATCGAGGGTTTTAGTGATTTAGATATGATTTTTCAACTTCCATATTCCGAATACGAAAGGTATAACAATTACAATGGTAATGGTCAATCTGCATTGCTCCAAGCAGTACGCAATTCTATTAAAAATACTTATCTACTGATATTGGGGCTGATGGTCAGGTAGTAGTTGTTACTTTTTCTGATGGAATTAAATTTGAAGTAGTTCCAGCCTTTATTAATAAGGATGATAGTTTTACTTATCCTGACTCAAACTTTGGAGGCCGTTGGAAAGTAACGAATCCCAAGCCAGAGATTAAGGCCATACGGGATCGAAATATACAATGTAACAATAATCTTGTCCCACTTTGCAGAATGATGCGAGCATGGAAAAATAAGTGGGGTGTACCGATTGGAGGGTTGTTGATAGATACCTTAGCCTATCAGTTCATAATTTCATGGAATTATAGGGATAAATCGTATCTTTATTATGATTATATGAGTAGAGATTTTTTCAAATATATGGCTGACCAACGCAAGGACCAGGAATACTGGAAGGCCCCAGGTAGTGGTCAAAACGTTTATGGCAAAGGGCCATTTCAGAGTAAGGCAAAGAGTTGTTACAATAGTTCTCTTGACGCTATAACTTATGCAAATAATAATCAATATTGCTCAGCAAAACAAAAATGGAGGGAAATATTTGGAACAGCATTCCCTAGTTAGAGACGATTTAGAGAGAAGGAAAATTCTTGAAGCACAAATTCGAGAATGCTTCGGAAGAGTTGTTTACTCTCACAAGACTCATGAAAAGTGTTCAGATATATTATTAACCAGACTATCTAGAATTAAACTATGGCAAATAATTCTATCAGCCATAACGACAGGTGGTTTTATCGCAGCAATGTTTGACAGTGGAAAAATTGGCACTGTTATAGGCATTATTTTTTCAACTGCACTATTGATATTAAATGCATATACAAAAAACTATGATCTTGGAGAACTTTCTCAAAAACATAAACAGGCAGCTAATGATTTATGGTTAATAAGGGAAAAATATTTATCATTAATTACGGATTTAGCAATGGGCGAAAAACCAACTGAAGATATAAAGAAAGTTGGTGATAAGACAATTGAAGACATAAAGGAAGAAAGAGATATTCTCTTAGACGATCTACATTCAATTTATAGTGGGGCTCCGAGCACCACTTTTCAAGCCTATCGAAAGGCTCAAGATTCTTTAAAAAAGTATGAGGAAATGACTTTCTCAGACGATGAAATAGATGCCTTTTTGCCTAAGGAATTAAGAAAATGCAGATCGTGATATCTTATGCCTGCTTTCAGTATTCAGCAAATGTGTTTGCAATGCGCACCTCAGTTAAATTCACTCCCTAATAATCTTCACCAGTACCCGTTTCCGGCGGAGAATTTTCCCGACCTTAAGCACCTGCCCCCTATCTTTGTTATAATACCTCCGTGGATTTACTCACCTTCCTCCAGCAGCTCATCAACGGCCTGTCCCTGGGCAGTCTCTACGCCCTCATCGCCATCGGCTACACCCTGGTGTACGGCATCCTCCGGCTCATCAATTTTGCCCACGGGGACCTGCTGATGGTGGCGGCCTACGTCGCGGTCATGGGGGTGGGGCTGTTTTCCTGGCCCTGGCCCGCGGCCTTCGGCCTGGCCATCGGGCTCACCGGCCTCTTGGGGGTGCTGCTGGAGCGCGGCGCTTACCGGCCGCTGCGCCGGGCCCCCCGGATCTCGCTGTTGATTTCGGCCATCGCCGCCTCCTTTTTGCTGGAGAACCTCGCCCTGGTCATTGCCGGGGGCCGGGCCAGGCCCTTTCCCGTGCCCCATTGGTTCGCCGGGGCCTTTGCCTGGGGCGGGCTGTTCGTGCCCCGCTTGAGTCTGCTCATCCCCCTGGTCACCTTCGCGCTCCTGGTCGGCCTCTTCCTCATCATCTACCGCACCGCCGTGGGCCGCGCCATGCGGGCTATCGCTTCGGACCTGGAGGCGGTCAGCCTCATGGGCGTCGACGTCAACCGGATCATCGCCTTCACCTTTCTCCTGGGGTCGCTCCTGGCGGGGGCCGGGGGGCTCCTGTGGGCCATGAAGTATCCCCAGGTCAATCCCTTCATGGGGATCCTGCCGGGGCTGAAAGCCTTCATCGCCGCGGTCTTAGGCGGTATCGGCAACGTCACCGGCGCGGTCTTAGGAGGGCTGCTCCTCGGGTTCCTGGAAGTCATGATCGTGGCCTTCTTCCCGGCCTGGGCCGGTTACCGGGACGCGGTGGCCTTCACCCTGCTCATCGTGCTCCTGCTGGTGCGGCCCACGGGGCTGCTGGGTGAGGCGCTGGGGGAGGAGAAACTGTGAGCAGTGAGCAGTGAGCT
>PEWM01000180.1:2254-13358 GCA_002779455.1 Deltaproteobacteria bacterium CG07_land_8_20_14_0_80_60_11 | reverse complement strand
CCAAAAGAGACCTCAGAACCCGTCAGCATCTCATGGAGAGAAGCTTTGCCCGGGCGGTCCCCTTGGGCTTTAAGCGGGCCCGCTGGCGCAGGCTCTGGCGGGTCCAGATCCAAGAGTACCTCACGGCCGCCATCCAGAACATGATGATTCTGGTGCGATATGTCAAAGAGCCTGGAACCGCCATCTCCTTGGCAATTAAGAAAGCCAAGGATAAATGGCTGAATTTACCAGCAACCTGTTTAGCTCTATTTACCCGTAAAGGCCCTTTCCCCTGGGCTGACTGCTGCTGCATCGTCGTCCCCAGATAGTAGTCCCACCATCAGGGAGCGGTCAAAGGCAGTTTAAAAAAAATGCATTTGGGCAACAGCCCGAGGAGCTTGGGAACGAGATCAAAACTGTAAACCGAAAACGGTAGTACTCAAACCACCGCAACCTCACGAATGCCCATCAGGTCGATGTGATAGGTTCTCAGCCAGCGGTAGATGGTCTTGCTGCAGACCTGAAGGCGGCGCGACAGGGCGGAGACGTTCCCCCCCTCTGAGTCCAGGAGTTCCTTCAGTTGCACCGCCGACGGCCGCAACGCCGGCGTCCCCTCCCCCGTAGCCCGGCTTGACTGCGGCGGGAAAGACGGATACGGGTTAAAAGTCAGATCCTCCTCCCGGATAAGGCTGCCGGCACCGAACAACACCGCCCGGGTGACCACGTTTTTGAGTTCCCGCACGTTCCCGGGCCAGGCATGTTTTTGCAGGCGGCGCCGGGCCGCCCCGCTGAACCGGAGGGACAGGTCCCGGCCATAGCGCCGGGCCGTCTCCCGGGCGAAATGGCCCGCCAGCGACAGGATGTCCGCCGGGCGCTCCCGCAAGGGGGGCAGATGGATGGCCAGCACGGCCAGCCGGTCGTAAAGGTCCTGGCGGAAGCGTCCCTGGGCAATGAGCCGGGGCAGATCCTGGTTGCTGGCGGCTACCAGGCGCACATCCACCTTCACGGCGGCGTCGCCGCCCACCGGTTCGATCTCCCCCTGCTCCACCGCCCGGAGCAGCTTGGGCTGGATGGCCAGGGGCAGCTCCCCCACTTCATCCAGGAAGAGACTCCCGCCATGGGCCAACCGGAATTTGCCCGGACGGGCGTGGTCGGCGCCGGTAAAGGCCCCCCGGACGTGCCCGAACAGTTCGCTCGAGGCCAGAGATTCCGTCAGGGAAGCGCAGTTGAGGCGCTGGCAGGTCCGGCGCCGGGCCGGCCCCAGGGCAAAAATGGCCATGGCCACCAGCTCTTTGCCGGTGCCGGGCTCCCCCGTGAGCATAATCGGGAGCTCCGAGTCGGCGAAGATGGGCAGCCGGGACAGGATGTCCGTTAAATGGGGGTCTGCCGTGATGATGTCGGTGAACTCGGGGATTCGGCCTGGATCTAGGGGAACGTCTTTCCCTTGAACCACACGGTGATCAAGCGCGATCATCTGAGCACCTCCTTGTGCCGCCGTAGATGGTCCTTGAGGTTAATTGAGAGCGGAGGATGTTATTTCTTCATAAAATCTCCTAAAATGTTATCTGACTATTCTTCGAGATTACATTATTATAAAAATAGTTGTCAAGATAATTGGCATGACTTTTAATTAAAATAACAAATTAATTACTCAAATTTTGCCAGGATCTCCTCGGCCGCCCGCCTGATTTCCAGATGGGGGTTGGTTAAGGCCAGAACCTGCAGGCGGCCCTTGAAACCCTGCCTCTCCACCCGGCTGCGCTTTTCCAGTTGGCTCGCCATGGCCTGGAGCACCGAAACCACGGCGGTGGGATCGTCATAATCCAGGAGCCGGGTCAGGGCGCCCCACTCTTCCGGCAAGCCGTACTCCTCCAGAAATTTTTTCGCCAGCGTGGGAAATTTCTTGCCACCGTGGCCGGATTCCAACTTCTTGAGATCGGTCTGATATTCCGGCCGGCGGCGTTTGCCCTTAAACAGGGCTTCGGCCTGGGCCAGGGCCTGTTTGCGGATCAACTCCGCCTGGGCTTTGGGCGCCGGGGGCGGCGCCTTCTCCCGGTGGCGGCTGCCATCCCGCCGCTGGTCGATCTCCCGCCAGCTGGGCCGCTCCCGGTCGTCATCATGCCTCTTGGGCGCCATGCTAAACCCCTCCTGCGCTATCAATAAAAAACCCTGGTTTGAAAAGTTTTCGTGCGCACTGCGCACCACTGGCGGCTGCTCTGGGGTGTTTTTATTCGGTGGCACAGGCTTTCCAGCCTGTGCCAGGGAAGCGGATTAGTCGCGCCCAGCCTGGATAGCCCGGGCCACCGGCAAACAAATTCTAGGCGCTTGAATCAGCCGGCTCCCCGTGGCCGCGGTTTTGGGCCGCCGCCAGCCCTTCCGCCAACAGCGTCACCACCGCCTGGGCCGCCCGTTCGATCAACTGCGCCACGTTTTCGGCGTCCCCGGCCGGGAAGTGGGACAGCACATACTTTTCCGCGGGGAACCCGGGATGGGGCCGTCCGATGCCCAGTTTGACCCGGAGAAACTCCTCGGTGTTCAGGGTGGCGATGATGTCCAGAACCCCCCGATGCCCCCCGGGACCGCCGCGCTCCGTGAGCTTGAGGCGCCAAAGGGGCACATCCAGATCGTCATGGATAATCACCAGATCCCCGGGGGTGAGCTTGAAATAAGACATGAGAGCCGACACCGCCTGGCCGCTCAGATTCATATACGTGGTGGGTTGCGCCAGGATGACGCCTTCTGCCCCCACCCGTCCCTGGCCCCAGAGCGCGCCGTGGCTGTGCCGGTTGAGCGGCATACCCCAGAGTTCCGACAGGTGCGCCGCCACTTGTGATCCCAGATTATGCCGGGTCCAGGCGTACTCCCGGCCGGGATTCCCCAATCCCACGATCAAGCGCATAGTAGCCTTTAGCGGTCAGCTATCAGCTAACTGCTAACTCCAATTTTCATCTTGGGCGCGTCTTACGCGCCACTTATGGTGCGTAAAACGCACCCATTTCTAACGGTCCGGGCTCAGGGGTGGAGTTTATACCACTTCGCAGTCAATTGGTAGCACAGGCTTTCCAGCCTGTGCAGGCGCAGGCTAAAGCCTGCGGCTACCAATAATTACTTTTTGATTGCAACTCGGTATTAGAAACATCTCAAAGGAAATTGAGGCTGCACCTGGCCTCCAGGAAGTTTAAAGCTGACTGCTGAAAGCTGAAAGCTGATAGCTGACAGCTTCTCTAAACAAACAGGGAGCTCACGGAATCCTGATTGTGGATCCTTTTGATGGCCTCCCCCAAGAGGGGCGCCACGGACAGGACCCGGATTTTCTCCAGGGCGGCGGCCTCAGGGGAGAGAGGAATGGTGTCGGTGACCGCCAGGGTCTGGACCATAGACCCATGGAGGTTGCTCACCGCGTTGCGCGACATCACCGGATGGGTAACGCAGGCATGGACCGTGCGCACTCCGTGGCGCATCAGCAACTCCGACGCCATGGTCAGGGTGGCCCCGGTGGTGACCATGTCATCCAGAATGATGGCCTCCTTGCCCCAGACATTGCCGATCAGGGTCATGGCCTTGATGCCCGCGGCGTCCCGCCGTTTATCGATGATCGCTAAAGAGGCGTTCAGGCGCTTGGCAAAGGCCCGGGCCCGCTCCACCCCGCCGGCGTCAGGAGACACCACCACCACGTCGCCGGTGAAATTCTCCCGGATATACTCCAGGGTCACGGGGGCGGCGTACAGATGATCCACCGGAATATTGAAAAACCCCTGAATCTGCCCGGTATGCAGGTCCATGGTGATCATCCGGTTGGCGCCGGCGGTGGTGATGAGATCGGCCACCAGCTTGGCGGAAATGGGGGTCCGGGGCGCGGTCTTCCGGTCCTGGCGGGCATAGGCGTAGTAGGTCACCACCGCCGTGATGCATCGGGCCGAAGCCCGCTTCAGGGCGTCCAGCATGATGCACAGTTCCAACAGGTGTTCGTTGCAGGGGATGGAGGTGGGCTGAATGACGTAAACATCCTTGCCCCGGACATTCTCCCGGAACTCCACCGAGATTTCCCCGTCGGAAAACCGCCCCACCGCCGCGTCTCCCAGCGGGATCTGGAGATGGTGACAGATCATCGAAGCCAGGGGCCGATTGGCGTTGCCGGTAAAGACTTTTAGATCGTCCATACGTCGTGCTCCCAGGTCGTTTCGGGTTCCGGGCCGGTGAGGCCCCGGGCCACGGCCAGCCAGCCCCGGAAAGTCCGGCGCAACCTCAGGCCCGCCTGATGCGCCGCCTCCCGGGTCGGGAAGAGGCCGAAGAGGGTGGGGCCGCTCCCCGAAACACCCTGGCACCAGGCCCCTGCGCCGCTAAGGCCGGCCAAAAGCTGCGTCAGCTCGGGAAAGCGCTTCAGCGCCACCGTCCCCAGATCGTTGCGCACCCAGGTTTCCGGGTGCTCCGGGTCCCAGGCCTCTGTCGCCGGCGGACCCGGCAGGCCGGCAAGATCCAGGTTTTCATAGACCCAGCGGGTGGACAAGGGCGCCCCGGGGTTAACCAGCAGGTACCAGTAAGGCAGTAAGGTCACGGCGCTGAGTTGGGTGCCGGCGCCGCGCCCCACCGCCGGCCGCCGAGCCAGAAAGAACGGCACGTCAGCCCCCAAAAGGCTGGCCAGACGGTGCAAATCTCTCTGGGGGAGCGGCTTCCCGGCCAACTCATTCAAGGCCAGCAACGTGCCGGCGGCGTTGCTGCTCCCGCCCCCCAGTCCGGCGGCCACGGGTATGCGCTTGGCAAGGCCCAGGCGTACCCCCGGCGTGAGCCCCGTCTCTTCCTGAAACTGCCGGGCCGCCCGCCAGACCAGGTTATCTTCCCCCTGGGGCATCTCCGGACGGTCGCACCTGAGGCTGATACCCTCCCCGGCCAGGGTGACGGTCAATTCATCGGCCAGGGTCAAGGGCTGCATCACGGTCACCAGTTCATGGTAACCGTCCGGGCGGCGGCCCACCACCCTGAGATAGAGATTAACCTTGGCGGGGCAGCGCACCTGCCGCGCTTCCCCGGCGGCGCCCGTAATCAGCCTACCTCCCTGACGTACGACATCCGCAAATCATAGAGCAGGTGATCGAAGAGGGTTTCTTCCTCTTGGGTCAGGTTGTTCCGGGTCTTGTCCCGCAGCAGCCCCAGCAGGTCGATGGTCTGTTTGACCAGGGGGAGATTCTTCTCCACCTTGCCGGTATTGGGGTCCGGAATGGCTCCCAGACTGACAAAAGCCGCCGAACTCAAGGAAAATATGAAGGAAGAGAAGGTGACTCCGGGAAACGGTATTTCCTGGGCCTTTTTGTCGGCCTCAGCCGCCGCCTTTTGGGAAGCCTCCTGAAAGGCGGTTTCGGCCGCGGCCTCCTTGGCCGCCGCCTTCTCCTGGAGTTTGGCCTTCTCCTCCTCGCTCAGGTGGAGATACCGCCGGTCTTCGACGGTATAACCTTTATCTTCGTCCTCACCCATGCTTGCCTCCGGCGTTTACGCCCCGCGCCGTTCTAAAGCTCCAACTGATAGGCCATGGCCACATGCTCCAGGGCCAGCACATCCTTAAAACATTCCGGGGTGACGGGGGTGTCGGTGGTGAGCAGGATGATGTTCTGCCCCCTCTCCTTCTCCTGGCCCACGGTCATCCGGGCGATGTTGATATTGTGCTTGCCGATGGTGGTGCCGATGGCGCCGATTACCCCGGGGCGGTCGGTGTTGTAAATGAACAGCATGTGTCCCTCGGGGACGACCTCCATCCGAAACTTGTTGATCCGGACCAGGCGCGGCTCATATTTTCCGAAGATGGTCCCGGCCACCAAGTTTTCCTCATGGCCGGCCTTGACCGTCAGGCGGATCAGGGTGGAGAAATCCTCCGTGGCGTCCGCCGTCTCGCAGCTGATGTGGATACCCCGGGAGGCCGCCATGGCCGGGGCGTTGACGTAGTTCACTTCATCGCCCACCACCGGGGAGAGCAAGCCTTTCAGGATGGAATGGGTCAAGGGCTTGGTATCCAGCTTGGCCACCTCGCCCACATAGCCAATGACCACAGCGGTGATGGGGCCTTCGCTGATCTGCGCCTGAAAAGCTCCCAGGGCCTCTGCCAGGGTGAGATAGGGCCTCAGTTGGCCCATGGCTTCCTGGGAAACGGAGGGGGCATTCACCGCGTTCTTAATGGTCCCGTAGAGCAGGAGTTCCAGAATCTGCTCGCACACGGCCACCGCCACATTGGCCTGGGCCTCCTCGGTAGAGGCCCCCAAATGCGGGGTGCAGACGACATTGGGCATCTCCCGCAGCGGCCAGTCGGCGCCCGGCGGCTCGGTCTCGTAGACGTCCAGGGCGGCGCCGGCCACCTTGCCTTCCTTCAAGGCGGTCAGCAAGGCCGCCTCGTCGATGAGGCCGCCCCGGGCGCAGTTGATGAGCCGCACTCCGGGTTTCATCTTCCTGAAGGCTTCCCGGCCCAGGAGCTTGGCCGTGTCCTTGGTCTTCGGGGTGTGGATGGTGATAAAGTCTGAACGGGCCAGGAGTTCGTCCAGGGAGACCGACTCCGCCCCGATCTTGGCCGCCAATTCCTGGGTGATGAACGGGTCATAGCACAGGACCCGCATCCTCAAGCCCAGGGCCCGCTCGGCCACCACGGTGCCGATACGCCCCATGCCGATGATCCCCAGGGTCTTGTTGAACAGTTCGGTGCCCTGGAACTTCTTCTTCTCCCACTTGCCCTCCCGCATGGAGTTGGCCGCCTGGGAAATGTTGCGGGCCAGGGCCATCATGAGCGACAAGGCGTGCTCGGCCGTGGTGATGGTGTTGCCCCCGGGGGTGTTCATCACCACGATGCCGCGTTTCGAGGCCGCCGGGATGTCCACGTTGTCCAGCCCGGTGCCGGCCCGGCCCACCACTTTCAAGCGGGGCGCGGCGGCAATCAAGTCGGCCGTTACCTTGGTAGTGCTGCGGATGACCAGGGCGTCGGCATCCTTAATCTCGGCCAGCAACTCCTCCGGTTTCATGCCGGGGCGGACCACCACGTCAATGTTGGGGTGGGATGTGAGAATGTCAATCCCCGCCTGGTGCAAGTTATCGCTGATCAGGACTTTCATGCCCCTGCCTCCTTGGTCAAGATCGCCTGGGCCGCCCGCAACCCGGCGCCCGATTCGACCTTATATCCCAACCCACTGAGCACCGTCTCCAAACCGCCTAAGGTGCCCAACAGATCCACGCTGTCAATGAAGCCCATGTGGGCGATGCGGAAGATCTTGCCCTTGGCCTGGGCCTGGCCGCCGGCGATCCAGATCCCCTGCTCCCTAAGCTTGCTCACCACCTTCTGGCCGTCAACCCCGGCCGGGGCTTCCACCGCGGTCAGGACCTGCGAGGGGTAGTCCTTGGAATAGAGACTGAGCCCCATGGCCGCCATGGCCGCCTTGGTGGCCTCGGACAGCCGCCGGTTGTGGGCATAAATTTTTTCCAGGCCGTATTTGCGAATCTTGGCCAGGACTTCCTGCAAGCCCAAAATCAGGGATACCGCTGAGGTGTAAGGCGTCTGGTTCTTCCCCTGGGATTTGAGCTGCTTGGTGAAATCAAAGTAATATCTGGGCAGGGTGGACTTTTTGACAAACTCCCAGGCCTTGCCGCTCAGGGCCGCAAACGCCAGGCCCGGGGGCAGCATCATGGCCTTTTGCGAGCCCGCCACCAGCACGTCGATCCCCCACTCATCCATGGGGAGAGCGTAACCCCCCAGGGCCGAGATGGCGTCCACTATCAGGATGGTGCCCGGGCGGCTTTTGGTCACCGCCGCCAGTTCTTTCACCGGGTGCTGCACCCCGGTGGAGGTTTCGTTGGCCTGGACCATGACCGCCTTGATCTCCGGATGGGCATCCAGAATCTTGGCCACTGCTTTGGGATTCACCGCCCGGCCCCATGAAACCGCCAGGCGATTCACCCTGACCCCGTAGACGTTGCACAGTTCGGTCCAGCGCTCGCCGAACTTACCGCCGTCCACCACCAGGGCCGTATCCCCGGCGGACAGGGTGTTGGCCACCGCCCCTTCCATGGCGCCGGTGCCGGTGGCAGCAAAGATGAGCACTTCCTGCTCCGTTTGGAACAGATACTTCAGCCCCTCCCTCACCTCCCCCAGGATCTCCATGAATTGGGGCGAGCGGTGGTGAATGATGGGCTGAGCCATGGCCAACTGCGTTTCCGGGGCGACCGGGGTCGGTCCCGGGGTCATCAAATACATTTTCATCGTGCGTCCCTTACCTTGCGACCTCGCGCACCGGCGAGGAAATTTGTAAGAAGCCTGTGGAATTAATAATTTTATTTGGAATTACCCCTTCTGTCAAGCCTCCGGCCCGGGGATTTGTGAACCAAAGCACCGATTGGTTATCTTGCCGGAATCGGGTGCGTCTCAGCGCCATCGAACCGGGCACTGACTGGCGACTGCCTTTCTGCAATTGATTCATTTTTTTTTGACCTCACCTCGACTTAGGCCCACAATGAGGGGAAATAGGGTCATGCCCCGGTGAGAGCGCCCCCGCGCTCACTCCGGCCAAGGGAGGAACATGGATTCCGCTTTCCTGAAAGCCCTGGCCCAGGCCCGGCCCGATCCCGGCGGCGGCGCCGCCGCGGCCCACAGCGCCGCCCTGGGTCTGGCCCTGCTGGCGAAAGTGGTCCAATTGGAGCACCGGCGCCAGGGGCCGGCGGGAGGCCCCGGATTGCCCTGGAGTGATCTCCTGGCGCAGGTGCGTCTGGTGGCCGCGGCGCTTCTGCGGTTGCAGGCAGAGGATGTCCAGGCTTACTTCCAGCTCACCCAGGCGCGAACCCAAGGCGGCCCCATCGAGATGGCCGCAGCCCTCGAGGCGGCATTGGCCTGCCCGTTAAGGATCATGCAGCAGGCTCAAGAGGGTCTGGTCTTGCTGGCCCTGGGCGGAGCCGGGTGCGCGCTGCACCTGGTCGCGGATTTGCTGGTGGCCTGCGAGCTGCTGGGCGGGGCCTTTCGGGGGGCGCACCACATCGCCCGGGCCAACCTGCCGCTTATGCCCCAGGACTCCCGGCGGGACGTCTGGGACGAGGATCTGTCCCACACCTTGAACGCCCTTGAGGCCGAATGGCAGCAGGTGCGAGCCGGACTCCTGGGAAGACTGGCATGCCCCTTTGAAGGGTGGGGATAAATCAGCCTTAAATCGCTTTATTCAAACACAATATATGGTATCTACGGGAGTGAAGTGCATAGCCCATAAAATTAATCCTTCACAGAGATATGGGTTTGTGCAATAATCGGGCAAATTTTTGAAAAAGCACCAGCGGGCCATTTAATGTCTGAGGAACTTCGTCAAAAGGGATATTTGGACAAGCGCGGGAAGGCGAATGGAGACCCTGTAGGGGCCTATGAAGGGTTCAACATCGGAGCAACGACCATAGACCAGCTTCGCCGCGCTTCCATCATTCCCGATAGGGATTACGGTCGGTTCAAGAAGAACAAGCCTGATGGTATTGTCGTTGACCGCCGCTCTTCCGCTCCCGAAGTTAAATTCCTCGTCGAATATAAAGATATCGGCGGGCTCGATTCTGAGAGCCGTAAGAAATACTTTCTGGACAAGGTGGCCGAGGAATATTGCAGGCCACTTCTTTGCTCCTTTGCTGCTGTGAGTGATTCCCACCACCGAACCTCTTGGATATTTGTCACCGACCGGGATTGGGAGGAAATACGGCGAGAAGATGACTACCCTCTCGACACCAGAACCGACCTGGCTAGTACCATGTAATATTGATTATTTCGTATAATGCGGTATAATAGGGCAAATTCCCAGGGGGAGGGATTTGCCATGAAACCGCGCTACCGGGTGACGTTAACCGAGCAAGAACGCCAGGAACTCGAGACTTTGAAAACGGGTCGGACCAGTGCGAAACGGTTCCTTTACGCACGCGCTTTACTCCTGTGTGATGCCGGACCGCAGGGTCCTGCCTGGACTGTCGCAGATGTTGCTGAGGCTATGGGCGTTACGCCTCGCACCATCGAACACCTGAAAAAGCGTTTCGTTGAAGAAGGGCTGACTGCGGCGCTGGAGCGGAAACAGCCGGAAAAGCCCCCGCGCCAAGTTACTTTTGATGGGGCATTCGAGGCCCGGCTGATTGCCTTGGCCTGCTCGGAAACGCCGGAGGGGCGGCGGCGATGGACCGTACGATTGCTGGCTGAGAAGGCAGTCGAATTGAATTTGGCCCCGAAGGTCTCGCATATGACCGTGCAGCGCCTGCTAAAAAAAACGAACTTAAGCCTCATCTCCGGAAGTACTGGAAAATCCCGCCGAAGGGGAGCGCCGCGTTCGTAGCTCATATGGAAGATGTTATTCAGGTCTATCATTTGCCTTATGATTCCGATTATCCGCAGGTCTGTATGGATGAGACCTGTAAACAGTTAATCGGAGAAGTCCAGGCCCCGATGGCTGGTGCGCCGGGAAGGCCGGCGCGGGTCGCCCATGAATACGTCCGCAACGGAGTGGTCCAAATCTTTCTCGAAGTGGAACCGTTGACCGGCAAGCGACATGTGGCGGCCATGGAGCATAGAACGAGAAAAGACTGGGCCTGGTGGATCAAGGGCATGCTGGATGAGCGCTATCCGAACGCCGTGCGAGTGCGCTTGGTCCTGGATAACTTGAACACCCACGGTCTTGCCTCTCTTTATGAAACGTTTGAACCTCAGGAGGCCCGGCGTTTGGCAGAGCGCCTCGAGTTTCATTACACCCCAAAGCATGGCAGTTGGCTCAACATGGCTGAGATCGAGTTAAGCGCCCTTAGTGGGCAATGCTTGGATCGGCGCATCCCCGATCTTGAAACATTGCGAAACTCCATCGCCGCCTGGGAGAATGACTGTAACAACCGGCAATCAAAAATAAATTGGCGTTTCTCTACCGCCGATGCCAGGATAAAGCTGAAGCGCCTTTACCCGAAACTTTAAATGGTACATGGTACTAGACTAACCAACGCCTTTTCTCAAAAGGCTGAAAACCTGGCTCACACCGTATCCCGGCATTTCATGTATCACAATTTCGCCAGAATCCATCGGACCCTGAGAGTGACCCTGCGATGGAAGCTGGTATTTCAAATCATGTTTGTACTTTGGAAGAAATTGCAGCTTTGGCAGATT
>PEWM01000180.1:0-2245 GCA_002779455.1 Deltaproteobacteria bacterium CG07_land_8_20_14_0_80_60_11 | reverse complement strand
GAGGCGTTAAACCATCCTCGATATCTGTAACTAATTGAGCTATTAATTCAATAGGGGCATCAGCGAATTGCTTTTTTGTGTAGATAAAAAAGGGAGCCAATAGCCCCCCGTGGAAATAATAATAAATTCTCAATCCCCCCGATTTTCCTGTGTTATAACTTCCTAATCCCCACCGATCCTTGAAAACCTTGCCACCATAACCCGGGACAGGGTCTCCTAATCCAGGATTTGCACTCAAATAAATCAAAAAATCATAGATATCTGATTTAGCTTTAGGAAACTTTTTAGTAACATCTCTGGCGCTATTCCAAAAAGACCCACAGCATACAAGATTAAAGCGCATTCATTTGCTCTTGCCAATTTGCATTTCCTAATCCTCCTTTTTCGACTTTATCGATAAATTTATTTATTGCTTTGACAGCCTCTTCATCAGTACTCAATATAAGAGTTTCGGCCCGATCTTCTAGTGTATTAACAATCCTCTGGAATCCCCATCCTATAAATTTATAGTTTGTACATTCCCGAGAATTATTTAACATCTGTTGTTCAAATTTATAAATTTTGGCCAAACAATCAATGCAAACTTGTTCCCCAGGCCGATAGCATTTCGTCAGACGTTTCAGGCTAACGCTTTTAAAGTATAGAATAATTCTTATAAAAAGCCGGTAAGATGTTAGAATAAATGAGAAATAATGAAAAGGAAGTTTTACCAGCGCAGAGACAAATTCCGCCATCTTCTCTGCCCTTGCTTTCATCTCATTCAATTCTTTAGCTTCCAAACATGCGGCCACGGGTTTCTCCTTAAAAATATGGAAGATTAAGAAATTCTTCCCAAAACGGCCATTTCGGCTATATACTTAAATTCCCCAATTAGGTATATACACCTTCCTGCCCGTATATATGACCATGGATATCAAGATGTCAATAGGTATATGAACTCATTAAGCATATATGTGAAAATTTTCATATGCTCGTGGGAATTTATTTATATACTTTATAGACAAAAGAATCCAGAACATAAATTCTTCCATGACACGATAATAGGCAAAATTCCGGAAACGAATATCGGAGATCACCTGATTTTCGGGGTGGAAATTGCTGAGAAATTAATGGGTAGGGGAATATTGCGAACTAATTTCAAACTGACCCACTACCTTATTTTCCCAATTTCCCAATGATTGACAAATACCTAACACTATTTTAATATATCATCTTTAATAATCTAACATAATGGCCAGGGGCAGAAAATGGAGAAACAGGACCTGGAACTCATAGAACGGTTGATGGATCGGGACCCGGAGTTGAAGCTGTATGTTGAAAAACACCGGGAATATGAGAGGCAATTGGAGACCTTTAACCGCCGGCCTTACCTGACCACCGCCGAGACCATCGAGCGGAAACGCTTGCAAAAATTGAAGCTGGCCGGCCGCGACCGGATTGAACTGATCCTGGCCCAGCATCGCCAGAAGGAAAACCTCCAATGAAACTGACCGGCGCCCAAATTTTAATGAAATGTCTGGAGCGGGAGGGAGTCAAGCACATCTTCGGTTACCCCGGCGGGGTGGTCCTCGATATTTATGACGAACTGGCCCGCACCCCTAACATCAGGCATATCCTGGTACGCCACGAACAGGCTGCGGTCCACGCCGCGGACGGCTATGCCCGGGCCTCTTCCCAGGTGGGGGTGGCCCTGGTGACCTCGGGGCCCGGCGCCACCAACACGGTGACGGGCATTGCCTCGGCCTACCTGGACTCCATCCCCATCGTGGTGATTACCGGCCAGGTACCCACCGCTCTGATCGGCAACGATGCCTTTCAGGAGGTGGACATCGTGGGCATCACCCGGCCCTGCACCAAGCACAATTACCTGGTCAAGGACGTCAAGGATCTGGCCCAGACAGTACACGAGGCCTTTTATATCGCCCGGTCCGGCCGGCCGGGGCCGGTGCTGGTGGACCTGCCCAAGGATGTGAGTCAGGCCAGCACGGCGCCCAAGTTTCCCGAGGTTGTCAGGATCAAGAGCTACAACCCCACGTACCATGCCAATCCCCGGCAGGTGGCCCGGGCTCTCGACATGATCCTGCACGCCCAGAGGCCGGTGCTCTATACCGGGGGCGGCATCGTGCTGTCGGACAGCTCGGAGGAGCTCTACAAGTTCGCCACGAGCTTGCAGATCCCGGTGACCAGCACCCTTATGGGCCTGGGGGGATTCCCCGGCGACCACCCCCTGTGGATGGGGATGCTG
>PEWM01000020.1:3846-6740 GCA_002779455.1 Deltaproteobacteria bacterium CG07_land_8_20_14_0_80_60_11 | reverse complement strand
CCCAGTTGTCAGGGATTTTAATTCTGACCACTGACCACTGCTTTTCCCCGCCCTCCCCTCAACTTTATTCTATCTTATCACACCCGAGCGCATAACCCATGGCCGCAAAGTTTTGGAACACATAGTCGGCCGCGGCCTGGAGATTCCCGGGGCGGTAGATGGAGCGGTCTCTCAGGGTGACGCTCAAATAGTGCAGGTGATTCCTCAAGTTAGCCTTGATTTCTTCTCTATCCATGGTATGAAACCGGCACAGGGGCAACGTGGTTCCCAAGATGGCCGCCACCACCAGATAAACCAGCCTAGCTGATTTTAACGATGATTTGATCTTAAGACCCTTGCCTTTAAAATTTAACTTAGTGGTGCGTAAAAAGCATTCTACATATCTGCTGGGGATCGAGGATGAAAAGGAATTGCCGCCGCAATTGTCATTTTGAGAAAATTGCCAAATCCGGCGATTTCAAAAACACCAGACCCTTCACTCCGTTCAGGGTGACAAGTGATAACCGCCCTTGATACCGGGAGGCATCTATGACCGCAGGGCGCGTGGGCACGTTGCTTCAAGAGCTTTATCAACGATTGTGGGAGGCCTTCGGGCCCCAGAACTGGTGGCCCGGAGACACGCCCTTTGAGGTGGCCGTGGGGGCCATCCTGACCCAGAACACCAACTGGGGCAACGTGGCCCGGGCCATCACGGCGCTCAAAGACCAGGATCTGCTTACGCCCCAGTCCTTGCACGAGCTGCCGGAGACGGAGCTGGCCCGGCTCATCCGGCCGGCTGGTTACTACAATCTTAAAGCCCGGCGGCTCAAGAATTTTCTGGATTTCCTGGCGAACCATTACGGGAATTCCATGGAGCGGCTGGCCTCAGACGACCTGGAGGCTTTGCGGCCGGCGCTCCTGAGCATCAAGGGGGTCGGGCCGGAGACCGCCGACAGTATTCTGCTCTACGCCCTGGCTAAGCCCACCTTTGTCGTTGATGCCTATACTTTCCGTATTCTGAGCCGCCATGGCCTCATTGCCGAGGCCTGCCCTTATGAAGAGTTGCGTCAACTGTTCATGGAGCATCTGCCGGCCCGGGCGCCTCTGTACCAGGAATATCACGCTTTAATGGTGCGGCTGGGCAAAGAATGGTGCCGCCCTCAGCCCCGCTGCGCCGCCTGCCCGGTGGAAGGCTGGCCGGCCGCGTGAAATAGGCCGGCTTTTTGGTACGGGAGTTGCATAAACAATTGCCGAGGAAGACAAACATGGCATATATCGGCAAAGAAGAACATAATCCCGTCTGGCTGCCCGAATCTCTCCCGGAAGAGATCCTGGCTGAGAGTTTTATCGAACTTTTAAACACCGAGACCGTTAGCGAAGACGTCTCTGAGCCGGGAGAGCCCAGCTTCGGTTTTATCGTGCGAGACTGGTTCGGACCATATCTGTTGAGCCCGCCTACCCGGTTCCTCCGGGGCCGCTGTTAACCCGGAGGGCCTTTACGGCAAACCTCCAGCGAGGTTCCCGGCCCCGGGCCTAAGGGTCGGGAACCCCTTTCATCCAGCTCATTTTTCGCTCCCGCCGCACAATTTTTCCCCCCATCCGGTCCGATGATGATAATATCAATGCACGCCGCGTCGCCTGTCCTTGACATTCATAAATTTGAACCTTTTACCGGGATACGTTCAAAGACATGGACATAATCGCCCTGGAACACCACCCGCCGGAAGCCTTGATCGGCTGTTTGAGACGGGTACCCCTGATGACCAGGACAGATGTCCTGGTTTATGCGCAGGCATTGATCAGCCTGGAGCAGATTCATCCCAATTGCCTTAACCCCCCGCAGAACTATATCTGGCTGCAGGAATTGCGCAAAACCCAGGAATTGCGCTGGAGCCTGGCGGCCTGGGGGGTGGACCTGTTCCGGCTCGACGGCTATGTCACC
The DNA here is from genome assembly GCA_002779455.1 of Deltaproteobacteria bacterium CG07_land_8_20_14_0_80_60_11. GTDB lineage: Bacteria > Desulfobacterota > Desulfobaccia > Desulfobaccales > 0-14-0-80-60-11 > 0-14-0-80-60-11. Next base: position 4,819 of record PEWM01000020.1, on the reverse strand, counting down.
TATACGGTGCGGCTGGCCGGCGGGGAGGAAGTCGTCTATGATCTTTATCCTCCCATCGTGGAGGAGTCCTTCGAGGCCGACGGCACGCTGGCCCTGATCATCAACGACGGCATGCACCGGCTCTATCTGGCCCGGCTGGAGTGGGTGGTGCCTCAGGTGACCTATGTGCGCGGCATCCCCAAGGAATATCCGTATTACGCCTTTCCCCGGCCGGGTGGCTGGGAGGGTTTGGATCTTTTGGCCGATAATCCCGACCCCCAGCGCTATCTGAAGAAGTGCCACCGGACCCGGGATAATAAGCAACTGTATCGCGACTTTCAGGCGGTGTTTCAGAACGTCGGGCGCTCCCGGAGCCGCCTCCTGAAAAAATAGGGGGAAAAGGCGAAAAGGGAAAGGGGGGGAAATTCCCTTCTTTTCGCAATTTATCCCTCCCATAAACTGGTCAGCAATCTATCCCTGAGCATATCAGGAATAATGCGCGGAGGAATTTATGAGTCTGGTCTTATTGGGAGTATTAATCGCCCTGGGTCTGATAGTCCTGGGGAAGAACGTGCCGCAATTCCAGAAGTTCCCGCAAATTCGCTTTGTCCTGGCCGTCCTGGTCCTGGCGGTGACGGTGGCGGTGTCCACCGCCAAGATCGTGCCCCCGGGAAACGTCGGGGTCCTGATCCTTTTTGGGAAGGTGTACGGCACCATCCCCGAAGGGGTGCACCTGGTCAACCCCCTGGCCAACATGGAACTTATGAGCGTCCGCACCAAGGAGGTCTTCGAACACGCCGAGGCGCCTTCCAGGGAAGGGCTCAACGTGGCCCTGGAGGTCTCCTGCCTCTATCACCTGAAAGCCTCCGAGGCGGCCAACGTTTACCGGCAGGTGGGGCCCAACTATGAGCAGGTGGTGGTCAACACGCAGTTCCGGGCCGCGATCCGGGGCATCACTGTCAATCATGAAGCCAAAGACCTGTACACCTCCAGC
>PEWM01000020.1:3713-3807 GCA_002779455.1 Deltaproteobacteria bacterium CG07_land_8_20_14_0_80_60_11 | reverse complement strand
GGGAACCTGGGTAAGCGGGGGATAGTCGTGGAGACCATCCTGCTGCGTAAAGTCGATCTGCCCAAGTTGGTGGTGGAGGCCATCAACGCCAAGC
>PEWM01000020.1:0-3636 GCA_002779455.1 Deltaproteobacteria bacterium CG07_land_8_20_14_0_80_60_11 | reverse complement strand
GAAGCCCAGGGCATCCAGGACTTCCAGAAGATCATCTCCCAGGGGCTGACCGAGCAACTGTTGCGCTGGAAGGGCATCGAAACCACCCGGGCCCTGGCCGAGTCCCAAAACAGCAAGACCATCATTATTGGGGGGCGGGACGGTTTGCCCTTGATTCTGAATACCGCACCGGCCGGGGGTTCCCCAGGAAAATGATTGACAACCAGCAGTTAAGGCACTATGTAAAGGCTATAAGCCGCGCCCGCAAATCCTTAGCGCGGTCGCCGGTTCTGGCGGCGCTCCTAACGTTGGCGTTAATTTCATCCGGGGCCTGGGCCGGGACGGCGCCCGAGGCCAACAGCGGCAACCCCGGCCAGACCCTGGACGTCAAATCCCTGTCAGTCAAAGGCAAAACCACCGTGATCGATTTCTACAGCCCCTTTTGCCCCCCGTGCGTGCAACTGGCCCCGATCATGGCACAACTGGCGAAAAAGCGCCCGGACCTGGTCATCAAAAAAGTCAACATCAACCGGCCGGGAATCCAGGGGATTGACTGGCGCTCGCCGCTGGCCCAGCAGTATCAGATCCGGCAGGTGTCGTATTTCATGATATTCAATCCCCAGGGGCAACTCGTGGCCCAGGGCCGCGAGGCCGTCGAGCCGGTGGGACGCTGGCTCCGGGAAGCCGGGTTGATGCAGTAAGAAAAGAAGGAGGGGAAGGGCATGATGTGGTCAGGCTGGCGCCGCTTGGCGGCGATAGTGCTCTTGCTGAGTGGTTTCCTGGGCTGCGCGCTGCCCTCTTCGTCTCAGACTCCCCCGTTGACGGCGGCGGCGGCCCGGCATACCCTGGATAGCTGGAACTCCGGCTTTTGCAAGGTGGTGGACTTCTATGGATTTTATCTAGCCGGGGAGAACGCCGCCAACCAGGTGGCCTACGTACTCATCGCCAACCCCGGCGATAAGGCGCAGAAACCCGTGGTCTACACGGCCCGGTTCCAGCTCCTCACCCCCCCGGAGGGCCAGCCGCGCTGGTATCTCACCAGTCTGATCACGCACAGCTCGGGGCTGAGCCGCCGGCAGGGCTGGGACAACCTGATCATCCCGGTGAAAGCCCCACCGCCGGCGCCGCCGGCCAAGTAATCCGGGAACCTCGCGGCGATCCCCCCAATTAGGGGCACGGCGCGCCGTGCCCCTAAAGTTTTTTCAGCGGTCTCACCAGGTCAGTCGCGCCTGAGCCCTTGGCCCTCTCCTACTGAATTGCGCTTAAAAGGCTATCATCTGTAGCCGCAGGCTTTACCCAGAGGTCGTGGATCTCAAGCATAAGAACCTCGGATGTAAAGAGAAAGCCCCCAAAGCGGACTTTGGGGGCCATCGGCATGTTGATTCGGGTTAATCAGCGGGAAAAATCAGTTGGCTTCCTTGGGGACAGCCAGCGGCGCCAGCGCCGGGGCCGTCTTGACATATTTCATTCCAAAGGCCCGGGTCTGGAAGGCTTTGGGATTGAAAGCCTTGGTTAGCTCTACTTCTTCCGGGGATAAGATGCGCACCAGGCCATAGGGATCGACAATCGCAAAACGTTCCCCTTTGGCCATGCACGAAGCCACTGTCTCTTCCCCCTTCAGCTCTGTCTTGGAAACGCAGAGCAACTTGGCGCTTCCTTGAGCCGTGGCGACGGAAGAGATAAAAAACACGGCTACCAATACCATCAGCAACCCGACCACCACTTTAGACCGCATACACCTTCCTCCTTTGCGCTAGGGTTGATACCAGGCTTCTCCCCCCCCAATGGAGTGAATAAGAAAAAGCCGCCAAACTCCTTTCCAGGCCATAATATATGCGGACAAGGGAAAAAGTCAATACAATTGATGGACCCTGGAAAAAATTCTCGGCCGGCGTTTTCCTTTACTCCCTGAGGGGATCTGCCGTCACCTGAACTGCGTTTCTCGAAATTTTTTCAATTATATCACAACCTCAATCAACAATAAAGTACAGGTCGAAAAGTCCAGGGGAAAGTTCTGTCCCCGGCTCCGATCATCCAGGCTGCGTCACCTCCGTCGTTAAACGTTGATGGCCGAAGAATTGGCCACCCCCAAGCATGAAAGCCCCTGTAGGAGCGGGTTTAAAACCCGCCCCCTACGCCCGGACTTTCACGGTAAAGCACTATAGTGAATAACCAAAAGTCAGGAGGTTGAGACCGGGTGAAGAATCAAATTAACGACCGATTTTACTTGACTGAGGGAACAGGCTTGTACTATAAATCACAATAGCCGCACACTTGGGGGTTTTCCCCTTAAGGTTAGGGTGCAAGGTTTGATTTTTATGAGTCTAGTTAACCACTGAAATGACAGGTGAACTTTTATGAGCGCGAAACAGCAAGGAAATAAGCCGGTTGGCGCAGTGATGGTGGTCGGCGGCGGGATCGCCGGGATGCAGGCCGCGTTGGATCTGGCCAATGCCGGATACTTCGTTCACATGGTGGAGGCCAAACCCGCCATTGGTGGGGTCATGTCGCAGCTGGACAAGACCTTTCCCACCAATGACTGCGCCATGTGAATTATCTCGCCCAAGCTGGTCGAGGTCGGCCGGCACATTAACATTGAGGTCATGGCTCCGGCGCAGGTCATCGGGATCAGTGGCGAGCCGGGGAATTTTTCGGTCAAGGTGCGCCAGATGGCGCGCTATATCGATATGGCGAAGTGCATCTCCTGCGGTCTCTGCGCCCAGAAATGTCCGAAGAAATCCCCCGATGAATACAACATGGGCCTGGCCAAGCGCAAGTCCGCTTATTTGAGTTATGCCCAGGCGGTGCCCCCCAAGTATGCCATAGATAAAAATACCTGCCTCTATTTCAAAAAAGGCGGCAAGTGCAGGGCCTGTGAAAAATTCTGCCCCACCGGGGCGGTGGATTTTTCTCAGAAGGATGTGGACAAGGATATCAACGTCGGCGCGGTTATCCTGGCGGCCGGCTTTAAACCCTACGATCCCAGCCGCTACGGCGCCTATAATTATACCAAGCTCCCCAATGTCATCACCGGCATGGAATTTGAGCGGATCCTGGCCGCCGCCGGTCCTTTCTCCGGCCATCTGGTCAGGCCTTCGGACCATAAGGAACCCACCAAGATCGCCTGGCTCCAGTGCGTCGGTTCCCGGGATGTCAATCACTGCGACCACAGCTATTGCTCCGCGGTGTGCTGCATGTATGCCATCAAAGAAGCGATCATCGCTAAGGAGCACAGCAAAGAGCCCCTGGATGCCGCCATTTTCTTCATGGATATGCGCACCCACGGCAAAGAATTCGAAAAGTATTACTGGCGGGCCCGGGATGAGCAGGGAGTCCGGTTCATCCGCTCCCGGGTGCACACGATCGATCCGGTACCCGACTCCGATGACGTCAGCATCCGGTATCTCGACGAGCATGGCAACTTAAAAGACGAGAGCTTTGAACTGGTGATCCTCTCGGTGGGCATGGAAGTGGCTCCCGAAGTGATGGAACTGGGCAAGACCCTCGGGGTTTCGCTCAACTCCGACCGGTTTGCCGATACGTCCTCCTTTACGCCGGTGTCCACCAGCCGGCCCGGAGTTTTTGTGTGCGGCGCCTTCCAGGGCCCCAAGGACATTCCCCAGTCGGTGATGGAAGCTTCGGCGGCCGCCTCTGCGG
>PEWM01000119.1 GCA_002779455.1 Deltaproteobacteria bacterium CG07_land_8_20_14_0_80_60_11 | reverse complement strand
GGGATCAGGGGCCAGGGGCCAGGGGCCAGAAAAAGATTAACTGACTAATATTAATTGGTTACGGGATTCTCACCATGAATCACCAAACGCGCGGGCTGGTGATAGCCGGGACGCAGAGCGGGGTGGGCAAGACCACCGTCACCCTGGGGCTGTTGTACGCCCTGGCCCGCCGGGGTTTGACCGTGCAGCCTTTTAAGGTGGGGCCGGATTTCATCGATCCCGGGCATCACACCCGGGCCGCAGGCCGCGTCTGCCGGAACCTGGATGGCTGGATGCTGAGCCGGGAGGCCAATCTGGCCCTGTTCCGCCGCCAGGCCCGGGGCGCCGACGTGGCGGTGGTGGAGGGGGTGATGGGGCTGTTCGACGGCTATGACGGGGCCAGCGAGGCCGGGTCCACGGCCCAGATGGCCAAGTGGCTGGGGCTGCCGGTGCTGTTGGTGGTGGACGCCCGGGCCATGGCCCGGAGCGCCGCCGCCCTGGTGCACGGCTTCGCCGGCTTTGACCCCGCCCTGAGTTTAGCGGGCGTGGTCTTTAATCGCATCGGCAGCCCCGCCCATCTGGAGTATTTGCAGCAGGCCCTGACGTCGCTTCCAGGCGTGCGGTGCTTCGGGGGACTCCCCCGGGACCAGGAACTGGCCATCCCCGAGCGGCATCTGGGTCTGACCACCGCCGAGGACCATCCGTTGGCCGAGGCGTATCTGGGACACCTGGCGGACTGGCTGGAGACCCACCTGGACCTCCCGGGGCTGCTGGAGGCGCTGCCGCCGCTGACGCTGCCGGAGGAGCCGGCCCCGGCGGCCACGCCGCCCACGGTGCGCCTGGGGGTGGCCCGGGACCGGGCCTTTTGCTTCTACTACCCGGAAAATTTGGAGTTGCTGGCCAGCTTTGGGGCGGAGTTGGTCCCCTTCTCCCCTCTGGAAGACCGGGAGTTGCCCGCCGGGCTGCACGGCGTCTACCTGGGCGGGGGGTATCCGGAGCTCTATGCCGAACGGCTGGCTGCCAATGAGGCCCTGAAGAAGGCACTGAAACAAGGCGCCGCCGGGGGTCTCCCCATCTACGCCGAATGCGGCGGGCTCATGTATCTGGCCCGGGAAATCCTGGACCTGGAGGGCCGGGCTCACCCCATGGCCGGGGTGTTGCCGTTCACGGTGCGGATGCTGCCCCGGCTCAAGGCGTTGGGCTACCGGGAAGTCACCCTGACGGCTCCCGGCCTCCTGGGCCCCGCGGGGACCACGGCCCGGGGGCACGAGTTCCACTACTCGGAAATTGTGGGAGAGGCCATTGGGGTGCTCCGGCTCTACCGCCTGACGTCCCGCCGGGGGGGGGCGACCGTGAGCGAAGGCTACAGCGAAAACCACGTCCTGGCCAGCTACGTCCACCTGCACTTCGGCAGCAACCCCGAAGTGGCCCGGCGCCTGGTGGCGAGCTGCCGGGCGTATAAAGATAGCTTGAGGGAGGAGGCGAGGGGTTAGTTGCCAGGGGCCAGGGGCCAGGGAAAAATGTAGACACTGCCAACCATCCTCATTATCCGTGCTGCCATGAAAAGTTCTTTAAATCGGTGGCACAGGCTTTCCAGCCTGTGCCAAAGTAGCAGGTTAGTCTTGCACAGCCTGGAAAGGCTGTGCCACCAGCCAAGACCAGCTTTTCATAATTTACGGGTGAGCCAACGGCTCATGAACAACTGTCTTGAAGAGGAGAGAACATGACCTGGCAACCCCGCCTCCCCTCGGAGATCGAGGCCGAGAGTTTCCGTCGTATCGAAGCCCAGGTGGGCCCGCATCACCTGCCGCCCGAGGTCTGGTCCGTGGTACGGCGCATGATCCACACCAGTGCGGACCCGGAGTACCTCGCCTCGGCCCGTATCCACCCCCGGGCCATCGCCGCCGGGGTGGAGGCCTTGCAGCGCGGCTGCCCGGTGGCCACCGACACCCGCATGCTCCTGGCGGGCATTTCCACCGGGCGCCTGGACCGCCTAGGGGTTACGGCCTTCTGTCTCATGGACGACCCGGAAGTAGCCGCGGAGGCGGCCCGGCGCGGCGCCACCCGGGCCGAGGTGGCCATGGAGCGGAGCCTGCCGAAACTGGCCGGGGGCATCGTGGCCATCGGCAATGCCCCCACCGCCCTGTTGCGCCTGCTGGAGTTGCTGGCGGCCGGGTCCCCGCCGCCGGCCCTGGTGGTGGGGGTGCCGGTGGGGTTCGTCAACGCCGCGGAATCCAAAGACGCCCTGGCGCGCCAGGATTGCCCTTACATCACCGCCCTGGGGCCCAAAGGCGGCTCCGCCCTGGCGGCCAGCATCATCAATGCCCTGGCCATCATGGCCCTGGAGGCGCCGTCATGACGACGAAAACCGGGACCCTGTACGGGATTGGCGTGGGACCGGGAGATCCCGAATTGATCACCCTGAAGGCGCTTAAGGTGCTGCAGGGGGTACCCCACATCTTTGCCTCGTGCTCCACCAAGAACACCTACAGCCTGGCCCTGAGCATCGTGCGGCGCCACTTAAACGGCGCCGGCATTGAGCACCTGCCCTTCCCCATGACCAAAGACCCCCAGGCGCTGGCCTCCGCCTGGGAGCAGAACGCCCGGCGGGTCCTGGAAGTGCTGGCCACCGGCAGTGACGCCGCCTTCGTCACCCTGGGGGACCCTTTGACCTACTCCACCTTCGGGTATCTCCTGAAGACCCTCAAGCGCCTCAACCCCGAGGTGGGCATCGTCACGATCCCGGGCATTACCTCCTACAGCGCCGCCGCGGCCCTGACCCACATCCCGCTGACCGAGGGGGAGGAATCCTTCTACCTGGTATCCGGGGCGATGGGCGCGGCCCGGCTGAAGGAAGTTATTGATAAATCAGATAATATAGTGATACTTAAAACCTATCGCTATTTTGGCGAAATCTACCAGGTGTTGGAGGACCTGGATCTCCTGGACCGGACCACCTGCATCAGCCGCTGCGGCCTGGAAGGCGAGACCGTCGTGGAGAATCTCCGGGATCTCAAAGGCCAGGAGTTGCCCTATCTCTCCATGGTCATCATCAAAAAGAAAGGCAAGGGGTATTGATGGCCCTTTCCAAGACCCTGGGGGGCCGGGGCCGCTGGCTGCTCCTGCTGGCCTTCACCCTGCTCGGCGCCATCTCCTGGCTGGGTCTGGGCGGGGCTTCGCACCACCTCACGGCCGGCAAGCTTTACCACCAGTTAGGCGCCCCCCTGCTCCGGCTCCTGGCCTATTTAGGGGTGGGTCTCCTGGTGGGACAGGCCATCGAATCCCTGGGCTGGGCCGCCAAACTGGGAGGCTGGGTGGCGCCCGTGCTCCGCTGGGGGCGCCTCCGACGCGAGAGCGGGGCCAGCTTCACCGCCGCCTTTTTCTCCGGGATTCTGGCCAACACCATGCTGTGGACCTTTTACCAGGAGGGCAAACTCAGCCGCGAGGAAATGACCCTGACCTACCTGTTCAACGGCGGGCTGCCGGTCTATCTGCTCCACCTGCCCACCACGTTTTTCATCATCCTGCCCCTGACCCGGGAGGCCGGCCTCATCTATCTGGGGCTGACGGGGACCGCCGCCCTGCTGCGGAGCGCCGCCCTGTTGCTCCTGGCCCGGTGGCGGCTGCCGGCGGGGTTGGGTTCGGCGGGAGAAGCGGCCATGCCGACACCGCCGGCCCGTAAGGAAAAGATTTTTCAGGAGATCTGGCGGAAATTCCGCCGGCGCTTTTCCCGGGTAGCGCTGTATACTCTGCCCATCTATTTCCTGATTTTCCTGGCGAATGACTGGGGCCTGTTCACGTGGCTGCGCGAGGCCGCGGCGTCTCACGTGGCCCTGAGCTTTCTGCCCATGGAGGCCGCCAGCGTGGTGATCTTCAGCGTGGCCGCGGAGTTCACCTCGGGCATGGCCGCGGCCGGGGCCTTTCTCCAGACCGGCGTTCTGACGGTCCACCAGACCGTCCTGGCCCTGGTCCTGGGCAACATCGTGGCCACCCCCATCCGGGCCCTGCGCCACCAGCTGCCCACCCATGTGGGGATATTTTCGCCGGGGTTGGGGACCCGGCTTTTACTTATGAGCCAGGGGCTGCGGCTCCTGAGCCTGGTGGTGGTGGCCGTGCCGTATGCGATGTGGAATTAACTTGAGGGGAGGGGGCGTAGGGGCGATGAGCGCACCGCTACACGCCGATCAGAACGGCAGGTAAAACCAACCGGTGGTAAAGCGATTGAAAAAAATATCTAAAAATTATCCGGCCCCTGAGGACGACGAGACCCCCAGGCCGCCGCGGCCCCGGAGGGAACTGCGCCAGGGGTTTTCTACCGGGACATCCGCCGCGGCCGCGGCCCAGGGGGCGTTGTACGAACTTTTGGCGCACCCCTGCCCGGATCGGGTTGAGGTGACCTTGCCCGGCGGCGGCAGCCTCAGCATCCCGCTTAACCGTCACGGGAGGCATGGCGGTCGGGGGGAGGCGGTGGTGATCAAGGATGCGGGCGACGACCCCGACGTCACCAACGGGGCGGAGATCGGCGCCCGGGTCTGGCGGCTGGAGTACCCGGGCGCCGGGGAGGACATTACGCTTTCAGGCGGCGCAGGCGTGGGCCGGGTGACCAAGCCGGGTCTGCCGGTGGCGGTGGGGGAGCCCGCCATCAACCCGGTACCCCGGAGGATGATCCGCCAAGCCCTGCGCCAGGCGTGGGATAAGATCTGCCCCGAAGAGCCTCTGCGGCTGACGGTGGAAATCTTCGTTCCCCGGGGGGAAGAGCTGGCCCGGCACACCCTCAACCCCCGCCTGGGAATCGTGGGGGGCATCTCGATTCTGGGCACCACCGGGCTGGTGAAGCCTTTTTCCCACCAGGCCTACCGGGCCACCATCGCTTCCAGCCTGCGGGTGGCCCAGGCGGCGGGGCTTACACACATCGGGTTCAGCACCGGGGGCAAAAGCGAGGGGTACCTCAAGGCGCTCCTCCCCAAACTGCCCGAGGAGGCCTTTATCCAGATGGGGGATTACGTGCGCTTTGCCCTGAAGGTGGCCGCCCACATGAAATTTTCGGAGATCACCGCGGCGGCCTTTTTCGGCAAGGCCCTGAAGATCGCCCAGGGTTTCGGGCACACCCATGCCTCCCGGGGGCTGGCCGATTTGCAGGAATTGGGCCGGTTGACCTTCGACCTGACGGGAAATACTGCCCTGGCCCAGGCGGTGGCCGGGGCCAACACCGCCCGGCAGGCCTTGCAGATCCTCACCGAGGCCCGGGCCGGCCAGGTGGTGGCCCATGTGGGCGCCGGAATGCTGGCGGCCTTGCGGGAATATGCCGGGCCCGGGCCGGGGCTCAATACGGTGATGCTCGATTTTGACGGCTCAATCCTCTCTCGGGGGGAGAGCCCGGGGGAGGGGGCGGCATGATCCCGGTGCAGGTGGTGGGTCTGGGGATGTCGCCCGCAGACCTGACCCAAAGGGCGAAGGAGATCATCCGGGAGGCCCAGGTGCTGGTGGGGGGGCGGCGTCTCCTCGATTACTTCCCGGAACACCGGTCCATGAAAATTCCCCTGGGCAAGGACCCGGAAGGGACCCTGAAACAGCTCCCAGCCCTGGCCGAAACCAAGCGGGTGGTGGTGCTGGCGTCCGGGGACCCTAACTTCTACGGGGTGGGGCCGCTGGTAGTCAAGGTCCTGGGGGCGGAGTCCGTGGTGATCCACCCCAATCTCACCGCCATCCAAACCGCCTGCGCCCGGCTCCGGATGCCCTGGCAGGACGCCACCGTCATCAGCCTCCACGGACGCTCGTGGGACCCCCTGGCCGCGGTCCTGGGTCAGCCCGGCCCGCTGCTGATCTACACGGACCCGGCGCACCCGCCGGGGGAGATTGCCCGGTTCCTGCTGGCCCGGGGTCTGTCCCAGGCCCGCTTCTGCGTGCTGGAAGACCTGGGCCATGAGGCGGAGCGCATCACCTGGATGAGTCTGGCGGAGGCCCAGGAGCGGGAATTTTCCCCGATGAATTTGGTCGTGGTGGTGCCGGAGCCGGGTGAGGCGAGCCCCCGGCGCCCGCAGCTCCACCTGGGGCTCCCGGAAGCGGCCCTGGTTCACCAGGCCGGGCTCATCACCAAGGCCGAGGTGCGGGCCGTGGTTCTGGCCAAGCTGGCCCTCGGGCCCGGCCAGATCCTCTGGGACGTAGGGGCCGGGTGTGGCTCCGTGGGATTGGAGGCCAGCCTGCTCATCCCCGGGGGAAAGATTTTTGCGGTGGAGCGCCACCCCGAGCGGGCCGCCCAGATCGCCGCCAACCGGGACCACTTCGGGGTGGACAACCTTGAAGTAGTCTGCGCCCCGGCCCCGGAGTGCCTGGCGCCGCTGCCCGACCCCCACCGGGTCTTTGTGGGGGGCGGCGGCCCGGAAATCGGCGCCATCACCCAGGAAGCCGTGCGGCGCCTAGGACCCGAGGGCCGGGTGGTGGTCACCGCCGCCCTCTTGGAGACCCTGGAGGCGGCCCGGACCGCCCTGCAACAAGCGGGCTGGGAGGTGGAGGTGGTCCAACTCCAGGTGAGCCGGTCCCACCCCCTGGCCGGGGGGACGGCGTTGCAGGCGTTGAATCCCGTGTGGATTGTCACGGGCTTTTTGAGGGGAGGACCGGCGGCGTAGGGGCGGACCTGTGTGTCCGCCCTGGGCGCACACATGGGTGCGTCCCTACAATAAAAGGTCTCTAAGGAAAATTGCATGACTGATCGCCATCCCGTTATCTTCGTGGGAGCCGGGCCCGGCGACCCGGAGCTCATCACGGTCAAGGGGCAAAAGGCCCTGGCCCGGGCCGACCTGGTGCTCTACGCCGGGTCCCTGGTGTCGCCAGCGGTGCTGGGGTGGGCCAACCCT
>PEWM01000154.1:3969-8779 GCA_002779455.1 Deltaproteobacteria bacterium CG07_land_8_20_14_0_80_60_11 | reverse complement strand
TTTCAAGGGGTTAGGTTATCGTCTAACCCCTTGACCTTTTTGTCCCCAACACTATCCCCCACATAAAATGCCAAGCGGCTGAAGAATCTCAGAAATGCGAGATCCTTCGCTCCGCTCAGGATGACAAAAGGGTATTTGCCGGAATGCCGTCCGCCGATTCATCCCCCGCCGATGGGGGGAAACAGGCCCAGGCGTTTGGCCCCCGGCAAGCTGAAATCCGCCTCCTGCCGCCGGCCGTCCACCACCGGGGTCTGGGCGCGGGTCAAAACCGGTAAGGGCCAGGGCGCGCCATTGCCGAGCCCGACCTTCGCCAGAAATGCCCCGGAGGCCATGATTATCTTCTGGTTTTCTTCCTGCCCTCGCCGGAGCTGAGGGGCAGGCTGGGCCTGAGGACCTGTTCCGCCACCGGGACCAACTCTTTCAGAATCCGTTCCCCGCGCGCGTCCTCAATCAGGGACACGAGGATATAGCGGCGCCAGCCCGTATCCCAAACCAGGATTGAGTCCGCATGGAAGCCCCGGACCTCCCCTGACTTGCGGTACAAGTGGTCAGGGGGCACGGCTGTCTCCAGCACCGAGACGAACTTGCCGGGAAGATCCGGGAACGCCAGGATTTTCAGCATTTGGCGCGAGCGCTCCGGGCTGATGAGCCTGCCGTAAGCCAGCAGGTAATAGAAACGGCAGAGCTGGAAGGCCGTAGCCGTGTGGGACAAACCCGTAATGGGTTCGGGATTCACCTCGCCGCCGGGGGAGTAAGCGCCCCCCAGCCAGATTCCTCCGCCCTTTTGGGGGTCGTAGAACCGATAGCGGCGATCACTGGCCAGCGCCTCGATTTTCCTCAAGCCGATCTGACCGATGACCTGACTGGCCGCAGGGTTGCTGGACCGGCGGATCATCTCGATCAGGGCCCGGTGGACCTGGGGGGTCTCTTTCAGGGCGCCATCGGCAAAACCCTGGAAAGCCGCCAACAGGACCATCAGCTTCGGCAGGCTGGCGCCATACATCATGGTGTCGCCGTTCACCTGGGCAAAGCGCGGCGCTGTAGGGTTTGACAGGTCCACCAGGCCTACCGACATTTTGCCGGCGCGGATCAGGGACTGCCAGGAGTCATGCTTGGTTAAGGCCCGGTCCAGCCGGGCTTGCAACCTTTGGTCCCGCCTTTGGGACAGCGGCTGCCATTCCGGGCCGGGAAGGCAGAGAGGGAGGGACGGGGCGCCGGCGCCGGCCAGGTTCAGGCCCAGCGCCAAAATCCCCAGGAAGGCAAAAACGATGGCGGCAAAAACCTTCACCCAACTCTCCAAAATCATTTCGGGTCGCGGGCGAGCACTTTTACCTGCTTGGAGGCGAACATGAGGTTTGAGGTGCGCGCCCGGTGACGGTAGTCAATCCCAAAGGGAAGAGGCTGGATATCCCCCCTTCTATAGATATTGGCCATATCCGCCTGGTAGCAGTTCCTGAAGAGGGCGATGGGGCCGGCGTAGGCGCCGTAAAACCGGAGATTCCACACGGAAGGGTCGAAGTATCTCAAGGGGATGCCTGAATCGCCTTGCAGCACATAAAGGCTCTGATCCAGAATGAACTCCCTGATGGCCGAAAAGTGAGGCTTGTACATCAAATAAGAGGCGGCCTTGGCGAAGGTCGTCACCGGGCCGAAGCTTTTCAGAAAAGAGACGAATTGCTGGTTGCGTTCCAAGGAATTGTTGGCGAGATTGAACTGAAAGTAGTAAAGAGTCTGATTTCCGGGCTCGCCCGGGCTGGCAAAGACGATCCGCACCCCCGGAATGCCGGTGGGGCGATCTCGCGGACCCAAGGCGGGAGACTCGGCGATGGTTCCGTCCGGCTGCATGACCCAATACTGGACGTCCAGGACCCGAGCCTGTTCCCTGGCCAGGAAAAACATGAGGACCGGAAGAGCGCCCTTGAGTTCACCCTTGCCGAGGGAGGATCTCATTTGGTTCGTTTTGAAAAAGTCCAACTGGAGAAGGTCGTAAAGGGAACGTTGCAGGCTGGCAAAAAAATTCTGTCCAGGGCGGGCGGAAAAATCCGGCAGCTCTCCGACCGGTTCCAGGGCGATCAGGAGGTAAGTTTTGGCACGGGGGAAGAGGACAAAAACGTTGACGAAATCCGGGCCGCTGAAGGGATAAAACACGGTGGCGGCTGAAGCGGCGCCGAGCTCCTTGGCGGCCCACTCGCGCATAGGCGCGAGCCGCCGCCTGGTGAAACTCTCCCAGTTATGGTCGAAAAACCTGGCATGCCTGACCCAGGCCGGCTGGTCTTCATCCGCCGCCAGGGCGCTCTCCGGGTTGCTGAGGCCGGCGATAAAGAGGGCGTAATCATGATAAGCCGGGGCGCACTTATCGGTTTGGTCTTGCTTACAGGGGGTACGCCCGCAAGTTTCGGATATCGACTCCGAGGCGGCCCCCAAGAGAGAGACCGACCCCAGAGCCAGGAGAAGCACCATCGTCGCCGTGCCGGACAGGTTGGTTTTACGCATCAGCGTTTCCCTTCGAATTTTCTATCATATAGATTTATCAACCAAATTTTCAAGAGATCTGCGGGGCTCCGTGGCCGCCAGCAGCTTGTACAACAGGAGTCCCGAGGCCACGGTCAGCAGGCCGAACACGGAAGGCAGAGGCCGCTCGATGACTAAATAACAGATCATCCAGCCGTAGAGCAGGAGAAAAATTGCCGGCGTCACCGGGTATCCCCAGGTCTTGAAAGGTCTTTTCAGGTGAGGGCGCCGCCGGCGCAAGACGAACACCCCGGCTACCGTCAGGGAGGCGAACAGGGCCAGGGTGAACCCCACATAGGTTAACACCGCATTAAAAGTCGCAGTCAGGGTAAGAAAAATCGCCACCACGGCTTGCAGGATAATGGCAAAGACCGGGGCGCCGCCCGCATTCCGTTGCGCTAAGAACCTCAACCGCTTCATGTCCTCGCTCATGGTTTGGGTCACCCGCGGACCCACCATGATGAGGGAACTGAGGCTGGAGATCAGCGCCAGACAGATCAGCACCGTCATCAGGGCGCCGCCTCTCTGGCCAAAGATGGATTTCGCCGACAGGTAGCCGACGCCGATTTGCCCGGCAAGCTCGCTCATGGGCACGGTATAAAGAAAAATATAATTGATCAGGCAATAACAGAGGGAAACGAAGGCAGCCCCCAGAAATAAAGAGATCGGCAAATTTCTCTCCGGCCGGATAATCTCACCGGCGATGTAGGAAGACGAGTTCCACCCGGAATAGGCATAAAAGACATATACCAGTGAAATCGCGAACGCCGGGCTGAACATTGATTCCAGGTCGCGCGGCGACGGCGTTAGGGTAATGTTTTGGGGGTTCGCCACGGAAAAGCCCAAGACGATAAAAGAGACGATCAGGAGAATTTTTCCCACGGTAAACAAGTTTTGAAAATGGCAGCCGAATCTCACATCCGTCAGATGCACCAGGGAGAGGAGCACAATTATGGACACGGCGATGACCGTCTTGTCGATGCCTGGGAGGATGGCGCCGGCGTATTCACCGAAAGCGATGGCCGCCAGAGCGATGGGAGCCGCAAATCCGGCCACCATGGAGACCCAGCCCGAAAGAAAGCCGATGGCGGGATGGTAAATATGGGAGAGATAGGTGTACTCGCCTCCGGACCTCGGCATCATCGACCCCAGCTCCCCATAGCACAGGGCGCCGCAAAAGGCGCCCAGACCCCCCAACACCCACAGCATGAGTACCGAGAAGGGCGAGTGCAGGCTTGCCACCTGGAAGCCCAGGGTAGTGAACACGCCGATCCCGATCATATTGGCAATGACAATGATGGCGGCGGAGAAAAGGGTTACCGGCCTTTTCTCATCGGG
Source organism: Deltaproteobacteria bacterium CG07_land_8_20_14_0_80_60_11 (assembly GCA_002779455.1). Lineage (GTDB taxonomy): Bacteria > Desulfobacterota > Desulfobaccia > Desulfobaccales > 0-14-0-80-60-11 > 0-14-0-80-60-11. The sequence continues at coordinate 4,930 of PEWM01000154.1, read as the reverse complement.
AGTGGTTTGGATTCCGCCTTGAGCCTGTTCAGTCACCGCGTTGTCTACCGCGCAACCCACGCCACTTAAAGTCAACCTGACGCCGGGCCAAAAATTGCCGGGGCTTTGCCATCCAGACACCTCCTTGGCTCAATCAATTTTACCTGAATCGGTCTGATAGGAAACCCAATTTTTCTTCCGCACCAGACTTACCAGACAATCGAGGCTCGGGAACCGCCTCGATGTCCGATCCGGGGCCCTCGTGGGAACCGCCGCTGACAGTAAAACCGGGAGAAATCCCCGGCCCGCCTGCACCCACTACCTCGACGCCTGGCAGACAACTGGCCCCCACTTGCATCGGGCCTTCGATCCGCCGGCCAGGTTTTGGGTGCAAGTCTGGGTGCAAGTCTGGGTCTTCCCCAGGTTGCTGAGACGGGATCAGACGGGGTTTCCCAGTACCCTCATCCCCGCATGAATAAAGACTGATTGTCAATTTCGCTTGCTTTCCGAAATATTTTATGTTAGCATTCGATTTTTTGGCACAATCTTTGCTTAATTGTACGCCATTAAGTTAAGTCAATCTGCCGCCACCTCTTCTGAACGACGCCAATCCTCTTACTCCAGCCGGCGCCTGACCTCAACCAAATAAAGCCGAACCCCCAGGAGGTAATGTATGTTGAAAACGATAATCATATTTCTGCTCTTAACCGTCCCAGCCTGGGCCCAGCCCTGGCCCCACACTCCGCCCCCCATAGGCCATCTTTTCTTAAAGCAGGAGTACTGGAACTACATCAAGGAAGCCGCCCAACGCTACCAGATTTCACCTTATCTCATCCAGGCGGTAATGGCCATCGAATCACGATACGACAAGGATGCAAAGTCGGGGCGATGCTTTGGCCTGATGCAATTGCACCAGGACACCGCCAAAAAGTATGGGGTGGACCCGCGGGACCCCCGGGCCAACATCATGGGCGGGGCCGCG
>PEWM01000154.1:0-3941 GCA_002779455.1 Deltaproteobacteria bacterium CG07_land_8_20_14_0_80_60_11 | reverse complement strand
ACGGGGACATCAGGAAAGTTTTGAGAAAGTATAACTCCACCTGCACCGCGGCCTATGAGCGCGAAGTCATCCGGGCGTATAATCAGGCGCAGTTTTTTGAAATATCTTCCTTTTATGACTGATTCGCAGGGACACTGAGTCTTCCATTGACTTGCCAGCTAACCTGTGTTAGAAGGGGCAAAATATGTCAAGCGTCCACCAGAAGCTTTTATAATGGCCGGCAGAGGAGGGAATTATGAGATTGGCAAAAGTTAACCTGGCGCTTTCAGTTCTGGTCACGGTCTTATTCCTTGGGTATAACGGTTATGCCCAGCCCAACATTCCTAAGGAAAAAATTCCCTCCAACCTTTCCGCCGAAGTCAAGGCCGCAACGGAAGGCTTATATGCCCCGGAGGCGCTCAAGCGGGCCCAAGCCGCCAACAAGTTGGGAAACATGGGGGAAAAGGCTGCTCCGGCGATCCCCTGGCTCATCGGGATGCTGGGCGACACCGCCGGGCTAGAATTAAAGACCGACCCTGAATCTAAAATTGTCGAAAACACGTCCCCCGGCATTGAAGCCGCAGTGGCTTTGGGGAAAATCGGCGACCCGGCCTTAGAGCCGTTGATTGGCGCCTTGAAGGATAAGAACCCCCACGTCCGGGTTCTGGCCGCCGTGGCCCTGGAAGAGCTTGAAAATCCCAAGGCGGTGGAAGCTTTGATTGCTGCCCTGCAGGATGAAAATCTTGATGTGCAAGCCAGCGCCGCCAGGGCCTTGGGAGAAATCAACGATCCCAAGGCGGTGGACCCATTAATTGCGGCCTTAAAGGATAAGAAGCCCGAAATGCGGGGCACCGCGGCCGTCGCCTTGGGAGAGATCGGGGATAAAAAAGCCACCTTGCCCCTGGTTGCCGCTCTGAAGGACCCCAATGAGAAAGTTCGCCGTTTGGCGGCCGTGTCCCTGGGTGAGATCGGTGACAGCCAGGCAGTAAAAGCCCTGGTAGCCGCCTTGAAGGACAGCGAGGTCCAGGTCAGAGCCGCGGCGGCCAAGGCGCTGGGGGAAAAAAGTGATGTCAAGCAGTCGCAGGAGCCTTTACTGGCGGCCGCCAAGGATAAGAATCCCCAGATGCGGGCCGCAGTCATCGAGGCGCTGGCCGGGATGAAGTCTCCCAAGATCGAAGAGATCTTCATCAGCGCCTTGAGTGACGAGGACCTCAATGTCCGGATGAGTGCCGCCGAGGCACTGGCGGAGATCAAGTCTCCCAAGGCCATCAAACCCTTGTTAGCCGCCTTGAAAGATGAGTCCCCCGGCGTGCGCGCCTCAGCCGCGAAGGCTTTGGGAGCTTTAGGGGACCCCATGGCGGCGCCGGCTCTCTTTGATCTCCTGAAAGACCAGAAGGAAAGTGTCCGGGCCGGTGCAGCCGTGGCCCTGGGCAAAATAAAGTCTCCCCGGGCCATCAAAGCCCTGGCTCCCATCCTGAAAAATGACGAGTTGCCCGTCCGGGTAAGCGCCGCGGTGGCGATGGGCGAGATCGGCTCGCCCCGCGCCGTTAAGCCCCTCATCAATGCCTTGAGTGATAAGTCCATGTTTGTCCGTGAAGCTGCGGCCATGGGGCTGACTCAAATAACCGGGAAAAATTTTGGCGAAGATCAGGTAGCTTGGAATAAGTACTGGGAGGAAAATAAGGAAGCCTATCTCAGCGTCTGTGCCAAGGGCTTGTGCCGCTATTAACGCTATCAACGTGATCAACCACGTCAAGCCGGGGAACCATGCCCCCACCGGAGATGGTTTCCCGGCCCTTGCCTGCCGAATCCTCCAGCGCCGCGCCTTTTCCACCCTTTGTCTTATACCAAGTTCGCTTTCAAACGCGACAAAATATAGCTATAACATCTTATAATTTTTATGGTTTCTGACCGAAAACCGAAAACCGAAAACGGTATTACAGCACTCATACCAAGTTGCGCTCATAGAAGTGAGAAAAGCTTACGGTCTGTAGGGGCGCACCCGCGTGTGCGCCCAACCTGAGGGCGGACACATGGGTCCGCCCCTACGGAACATAAATTACCTGTATGAACGCAGTTTGGTATCAACCCCCGTCTGCGCAAGGGCAACGCCGCCTTGACCTGATTGCGGCCGCGGGTGGGGTGGGGCCCAGGCAAGACCTGATCCACCCAGCGCCGCCCGGTCCCCGGAAATCAAGCCGGTTGCCGGGGATAAGCTGAAATCGGCGGAAAATGAGTTCAGCAGAGGGGGTGGAGAAAGGCGCTATGTCTTTCGCCGGTACCGAAAACCCCGCCGCAAGCTTCTCGCTGGGAACAGGTATCGCAGGCCGGCGGGTAAGACTGTTTCCAGTCAGTGATGGATTTCCGGGCAAAGGGCCAAAGTTCCCGGGGCAGAAGACAGAGCTGATGGTTGTAAATGGACACCGGCACCAGCCGGCGCGCCAGATACCGGACGGCGTGGGCCATCTGATCCTGGTAGTCATGCGGGTCGACCCACAACTGGGCCAGGTTTTTGCTGGCAAACCCCCTGGTTTCCATCCCCATGAAGGCTACCTGGAACACGAACGGCAGGTTCTGGTAAACGAAGGCCGCATACTGCGTCAACCGCTTAATGGTCATGGCGTGGAGGATGGTGCGCAGGCCCACCGGCTGACCCAAAAGCGCCAGATTGTGCAGGCCCTGGAGCGTTTCATAGAAACTGCCTTTGGCCCCCATGACGGCATCATGCTCCGTATCATTGTCCGCGAACAGGGGTGTTTCAATCAGCAAGTTCGGGGAGCCGGCTCTCACCAGGGCCCGGGCGAACTCCAAATCCTTCAGGCGCCTGCCGTTGGTCAGCAAGGTCAGCAGCGTGTTGGGCAACTTCCGCTTGAAGGTCTGGACCAGGGTAATTAAATCCTCCCCCAACAGGGTCGGCTCGCCCCCCGTGATGCCCAGATGTTCCGTGGTCTTGGGGTCCAACAGGGAAATGAGTTGAAGATTATTTTCATACAGGTCGTCGGGGTCGCGGCCCGGGGGCTGGGGGCACATGACACAGAGGGAATTACAACGGTTGGTGGCCAGGATGCTGTTATACGGCGAGCCAGCCTTGAACACCACCACGATCCGGCCGTCAGGGGCGATCAAGACCACATCCCCGTCTCGCAGGCCGGCACAGTGGTCCTGAGGCACATCCAAGATGCAGGGGATTTGGGGAGGGGGAATAAATTTACTCGCGGCGGGAACGATGCAGGCGGCCAAATTTTTGCGGCCCCAGGGCCGGAAAGGGAGCCGCCGGAGGTTATCGGGGGAACCCGCCAGAAAGACCAGCGGCTTGCCCTTAGGCCAGGCCGACGTTTTGGTGCTGATCACCCCCATAAAGGGGCGAGTTATGGCCGAGGGAGTGCCGCTTAATTCGTGCACGGGGCTTCACCCCTGACTTCGGCCAGAGTGCGGTTGGTTATCCACGACCAGAACACATCCATAACTCCCGGGTCATCCTGGTCGATAAGCTCCAACAGAAATTCGATGATGGCCTTGTGTTTCATGCAGAAATCGCTGGTGGGCCGGTGTCCCGCCAGGTCCCCCTGAATAGCGTAATTCCGCACCGGGTCCGACCCGCAGTACGGCTGCAAGGGACAGGAATGACAGCCCGGCAGGGTTTCAACGCAAGAAACCTCGATTAACTCCTGGAGCACCGGTGAGGTGAAGATGTCCAGATACGAGTCCCGGTTCACACTGCCCAGGTAAAACCGGCGGTCTCCCATCTTGGCCAGCATCCTGGCTTCGTCACACGGATACACATCGCCGTTGAAATCGTAGACGACCCCATTGATCCCCGCGCCGGTGGGGGATTGGAGGTCTACGAAGCCGGTGCAGAATGGCGTCAGGATGCGGCTCAACAGGATGCAGGCATAGCCCTCCACCAGGGGAGTTCCCGCCAGATTAAGCTCAATGATATAGAGGAGGGCTTTCTTATAAGC
>PEWM01000062.1 GCA_002779455.1 Deltaproteobacteria bacterium CG07_land_8_20_14_0_80_60_11 | reverse complement strand
GTAGATCTGCTCCGGGGTCAGCTCGCCTCGGGCCAGGGGCACGTTGATCTCCCCGGAGTGGGACGCCTGGGCCCAATCGTCCACCACCACCTTGGCGGCGGTGAGGATCGCCGGGGCCAGTTCCTGTTTGCCGGCGGCATCCGCGCCGATGGCGTTGATATGGGTCCCCGGTGACACCCACTCACGTTTCACCACCGGGGTCCGGCTGGGGGTGGTGGTAACCACGATGTCCTGACCCGTCACCGCCTCGGCGGCGGCGCTGGTGGCCCGGACTTTCACCCCGAAGGCCGCCGCCACTTCGGCCGCAAAGGCCTGGGCGTGTTCCTGGTGCCGGTCGAACACCACGATTTCCTGGATAGACCGCACTTTGAAGATGGCCGCGACCTGGGTGCGAGCCTGGGCCCCGGCGCCGATCAGCCCCAAGCGGGTGGCGTCGGGCCGGGCCAGGTACTTAACGGCTATCCCTCCCGCCGCCCCGGTGCGGTAGTCGGTGATATGGGTGCCGTCCAGATCGGCGAACTCCAGGCCGGTGTCCGGGTCATTCAGGATGATCTTGGCCATCACCGTCAGCAAGCCCCGGGCGGGGTTGCCGGGATGGACATTGACCCACTTCAACCCGCAGATGTGGTCCCGGGGCAGGAAAATCTCGCCGTACATGGCCCGGAAGTCTCCCTGCGCCAGGGTTAAATAGGCCTTGGGGGGCATATTCACCCGGCCCTCGCCGTAGGCCCGAAAGGCCTCCTCCACCGCGGCCAGCGCCAGGTCCATATCCAGCACCTGCATCACCTGGGAACCCGTTAGGATAAGACTCATGCGACCTCCTCGGAAATAGTGGTCAGCGGTTAGTTTCGGTTTTCGGTTTTAGAAAAAAAGCTGCTCGCATTATTTAAAGATAATCACCTAATCGGCCCCTGGCCCCTGGCCCCTGACCCCTGCTTTCTCAATCCGCCCCCCACAGGGGCACGATCTGAAAGCGGTCCACGTCCACCAGGCCCAGGTCCGTCAGTTTCAAGGCCGGGATGACCGGCAGGGCCAGAAAAGACAAAGCCATGAAAGGATCGGGCAAGGCGCCCCCCAGACCGTGGTAAGCCTGCTTGAGACGGGTATAGGCCGCAGCCACCCGCTCCAGGGGCCAAGGGCTGATCAACCCGGCGATGGGGAGCGCCAGATCGGCCAAGACCCGGCCGCCGGCCACCACCGCCATGCCGCCCCCCAGGTCCACCAGATGGCGAACCGCGTGCAGCATGTCCGCCTCATCGGCCCCCACCACCACGATATTGTGGGAATCGTGGGCCACGGAGGAGGCCAGGGCGCCCCGGGGCAGGCCGAACCCCTGGACCAATCCCAGGCCCAGGTGGCCGGCGCCGTGATGCCGCTCCACCACGGCCAGTTTCAGAATGTCCTGGGCGGGGGCCGTCGCTAACCGGCCATCCCGGATCGGCGCGGGGCAGATACGCTTTTCGGTAAGCAACTGGCCGGGAATCAGGCCGATAACCTTGACCACCCCCTCGGCCGCCGGAGGCGAGAACGCCGAAAGGGCAAGGTCTTTCACGTGCATGGGATAGGTCGGGGCCGACCCGGTTGGGACATCCGGTTCCGCCAGCAGCCTGCCTTGATTCACCCGCAGTTTGCCATTTTTGAAAACCTTGTCGATGCGAAATTCCGTGAGGTCCTCCGCCACTACCAGGTCGGCCGCAAGTCCCGGCGCCAACGCGCCCCGGTCCCGGAGGCGGAAATATTCCGCCGGGTTCAGAGTCGCCATAGTCACTGCGGCCAATGGGTCGAGTCCCAGGGACACCGCCCGGCGGAGGAGGTGGTTAAGATGCCCGGTGCGGGCCAGGTCTTCGGGGTGGAGGTCATCGGTGATTAGCATGGTGCGGCGCAGGCTGGCAGGAGTCACGGCCGGGAGAAGATCGGCCAGATTCTTGGCCAGGCTGCCTTCCCGGAGCATCAGGTAAAACCCTAATCTAAGCTTCTCCCGGGCCTCCGCCAGGCAGGTGCACTCATGGTCGGAGCCGATACCGGCCAGGCGGTAGGCGTTAAGAGGCCTGCCGGAAAGCAATGGGGCATGGCCATCCACCGGGCCCTGGGGGAAAAGGGCGAGCTTGGCCAGGAGTCCCTGATCTCCGGCCACCAGGCCGGGAAAATTCATCACCTCAGCCAGCCCCAGAATCCGGGGATGGCGCCGGTATGGCTCCAGACCCCCGGCTTCCAGCCGCGCCCCGGAGGTTTCCAGGGGAGAGGCCGGCACGCAGGAGGGCAGCATGAAGAAAAAATCCACCGGCAGACCTTCACTGGCGCTGAGCAGATAATCCAGGCCCGCCGCGCCCCAGACGTTGGCGATCTCATGGGGGTCGGCCACCACCGTGGTCGTCCCCAGGGGTAAGAGGGCCCGGGCCAGTTCCCGGGGAGTAAGCATGCTGCTCTCCACATGGAGATGGCCATCGATGAAACCCGGCAGAAGGTAGCGCCCCGTCACGTCCAGCCTGGGTCCGGGATAATCCCCCAGGCCGACGATGATGCCGTCGAACAGGGCTACATCAGTTTCCTGCCATTCACCGGTGTAGACATTGGCCAGCCGCCCGCCGGTGAGCACCAGCTCCGCCGGCACTTCCCCCCGGGCCGCCTGGAGCCGTCTTTGCAGCCTCTCCATCCACATAAGGGCCCCAATTACTTTAGTGGAATACTCACATAAGGTTTGTTAGGGGGCAGTTTAGTGGAAAATAGCCGCCGGCGCAATGAGAAGAAGCAATGGATTCGTTGAAGCCGACCCAAAGCAGGCCGGCCTGATGGCCAGGTTGATTCAACGGCAACCAGGCGGTTTTTTTTGGGAAAGAGAAATCCACTGCTTGGTACCAGGCCTTGACATCAGATTTGTATAAGTCAATTTCTGGACGGCGTTAAACATCTTGGGAGTATTCCCGGAGCTTAGGTTTCAGGCGATACATCGCCTGAGTATGCAGCTGGGAGATCCGTGACTCGGTATAACCCATGATCTGGCCGATCTCCTTCATGGTCAGTTCTTCATAATAATATAATGATATCAGCAGCTTTTCCTTATCCGGCAAGGCTTCGATGGCCCGCACCATGACTTCCTGGAGTTCGGAGAAATGTACGGCCAAGAGCGAGTCCCGGGCATTATCATCCTGAATAGTCTCCAGGAGTTCGTGCTCCAGATAACCCATATGCCCGCCACCGATTTTTCTGCCTTCCTCCAGGGCCACTAGGGAAACCGTCTTGGTTTCATCCAGGAGTTGGTAGAATTCTTCCAACTCCAGGTCCAGGAACTCGGCCACATCTTCGGCTTCGGCCGGCCTCCCCAGACTTCTTTGCAATTTGGCGTAGGCGTCTTCGATCAGATGAGTTTTTTTGCGCACGGACCGAGGAATCCAGTCCAGACTCCGCAGTTCATCCAGCATCGCCCCCTTGATGCGGAATTCAGCATAGGTTTTAAAACTTATATTTTTGGAGGCGTCAAACTTCTGGACCGCATCAATTAAACCGATAATGCCGGAGCTGATCAGATCTTCAATGGAGATGTGGGACGGTAGCCGCAACGCCAGACGAGAGGCGATATACTTGATCAATGGCGCATATTGCAGCACCATCTGCTCCTGCCACTTGGGATCCAGTTTTGCGGCGCCATATTCAGGGATTGATTCCCGGTTGACCTGGACTAACGATGGTTCTTCCATGATTTTCCCGCTTTCGTGAACCCGGGCGCGATTCAGAGTAAACGGCGCCAAAAGAATTTGATATTGCCGTCAATGCCTGGCTGGGGCCTGGTTTCCCACAAAGTTTGCGCAATCGTGACAAAAGACTTGCTGGCCGGGGACTGGGGGTAGAGGGCCAGGACCGGCTGCTGTCTCATTACCGCTTTGGGCAAGGCTTGATCGTAAGGGACAAAGCCGAGGTAATCCAGGGTGATCTCCCGGCCCAGGAAACGCTCCGCCACCCTGAGCAGGGTACGATAGACCAATTCCGCCTCCCGGGGGTGCGTCAGACCGTTTACCAACAGCTTGAAGCTGGTCTCGCCATGCTGAGACGCCAGGATCTTGATCAGGGCGTAGGCGTCGGCGATGGCGGGCGGCTGGTTGTTGACCACCAGGATGCGCTCCTGGGCGCCAATATTGAAAAACAAGACATTGGGAGAGATGCCGGCCCCGGTATCGATCAGCACGACATCCATATCTTCGGTGTAATGGTCCATTTCGTTAAGCAGGAAAAGCTGATGGAATTCATCCAGTACCGCCAGTTCGGCGATCCCGGAAGAGGCCGGCAGGATTTTAAGGCCGCCCGGACCATCCACGATCACTTCGGCGAGTTTGAGTTGCGAGGCCAGGGCATCCTGAATGGTGAGCTGAGGGGTTAGACCTAGCAGGATATCCAGATTGCCCAACCCTAAATCAGCATCAATCAGGAGCACGTTGAGCCCGCGCTGGGCCAGGGCCAGCCCCAGGTTCACCACGACATTGGATTTGCCCACCCCTCCCTTGCCGGAGGTCACCGAAATAACCCGGAGGGGTCCCGCCCGCTCCCATCTTTGGGGAGAGGCGATTCCCTGGGGCGCCTCATGCAGTTCGGTGGCGCCCGATGCCAGCCTGATTTCTGCTCCCATGCTTTCTATCCCTTATAAGTGGGGCCAACGTAAATCGGCCAGCGCCATCAGCCAGTTTGATAAATTTTGGAAACTGGTGATCCGGCCGCGTTCAGGGAAACCCCGGCCTCTTGACATGATCTCCTCGGGTAAGTCCCGATATAGCGAACCCGGGCCGCCCTCAGCTTCCCTCAGCCCCTCAAGCAGAGCCGCCATTTCTTCCGGGGTTACTACCTGGCTCATCTCTGCCCTCCGGCTCTCAGCCTGTTTCCCGCCATCATTGCCTCAAGACCAATTTTCCCGGGGGCGGCGCCGGCCAGGCGGTTTGATTCCCGGCCTGGCCCTCTCACCTGGTCTCCTCCCCAGGCTCACCCTCGAACCCAACCTTCGTTCACCTAATCAGCAATGATTGTGCCAGCTTTGCTACGAATTGCGTTCGCCCCCTAAAACATCCAGAGCGACGCCAGGCGCCGGTTCTATTTTTTAAACAAGATCCCCGCGTTGACTCGATTAACTTATTTGAATTGCAGAAGATAATCTGCCTCATGGTTTCCGGGGGGCCGGCGACGCCGGTCACTCGGAACCGGAGAAATGGCTGAGAGGCGGGAACCAAGCTTCGGTCCGGGAGGCAGAATCCGTCAGATTTTTGACATAGGGAGGATTTTCATTGCCAAAGGTTAGGACCTATGCTAAAAGAATATTGAGTTAATCTATTAAGATAGGCACTTACCCGTATGCCCCGCCCGGGGGAGCCCGACTACTACCGGAGCCGGGCCCGAGCCGAAGGATATGTGGCCCGGGCCGTCTACAAGCTCAAGGAGGTGGATGAAAAATACCACCTCCTCAAGCCGGGCCAACGGGTCCTGGACCTGGGGTGCAGCCCGGGGTCATGGCTGCAATATATCGCCTCTCGCGTTGGCCCCGGCGGCCTGGTGGTGGGGGTGGATGCGACCCCGCCGGCCATCGAGGTGGCCCCGCCCCTATACTTTGTGCAGGGAGAGGTCACAAGTCTAGACTTAGAGACCATCATTGCCATCAGCCCGAGGTTTGACGTGGTGGTGAGCGACCTGGCCCCGAAGACCACGGGGGCGCGCCAGGTAGACCAGCAACGGTCCCTGGAACTGGCCTGGCTGGCCTGGGAGTGGGCCCGCCAGCTGCTCCGAGCCGGCGGCCATTTCCTGGTCAAGGTCTTCGAGGGGCCGGATACCTCTGCCCTGGCGGCGGTCCTGAAGAAGAATTTCAGTCTCTGCCGGCCGGTAAAGCCGGCTGGATCCCGACCTGCCAGCCGGGAAATCTATCTTGTGGGCCTCAAGAAACGGGGCGCGCGGTGAAACTGTTTGCTGTTTTCTGTAGCCGAAATTATGGCGGGCAGTGCCCGCCCTACCTAATGAAAAGTATTATCAATGAGTTGAATATCTTATTGGTGCATACGACAGTGAAACTGGTATAAGTCAAGAAGGAGCCCGCCCAGATGTCTGGTCATTCCAAGTGGAGCACGATTAAGCGAAAAAAAGGCGCCCTGGACACCAAACGGGGGAAACTCTTCGGCAAGCTGGCCAAAGAAATCACCGTGGCGGCGCGCCTGGGGGGCGGTGACCCCACCGGCAATCCCCGCCTGAAAGTGGCCATCGTCGCGGCCCGGGCCGAAAATATGCCCAATGACAATATTACCCGGGCCATTAAGCGCGGCGAAGGCGGCGGCGGCGGCGCGGCCTTGGAAGAGTTGACCCTGGAAGGCTACGGTCCCGCCGGGGTGGCCCTGATGGTAGAAAGCCTCACCGACAACAAGAACCGCACCGTGTCTGACGTCCGGCATCTCATCACCAAATACGGCGGCAACCTGGGGGAGCCCGGCTGCGTCGCCTGGATGTTCGACAAGAAAGGGGTCATCGTCCTCGACCGGGAAGGCGTGGATGAAGAAAAACTCATGGAGGCGGCGTTGGAATGCGGCGCCGATGACCTGCAAGGGGATGAGAGTCAATTTGAGGTGCTCATTGACCCGGCCCTCTGCTTCGAAGTCAAGGAAGCCCTGGAGGCCCGGGGGTTTAAGCCTATCCTGGCGGAGGTGCAGCTGCACCCCAAAACCACGGTGCACATCGAGGAAGAAAAGGCCGCCCAACAGGTGCTTAAACTGGTGGAGTTGCTGGAGGAACATGACGACGTCAACGACGTGTTCGCCAATTTCGACATCCCGGACCAGCTGCTTGAGGCCTTGATGTGAGCCCGGTAATCCTGGGGGTGGACCCCGGTTCCCGGCATACCGGTTTTGGGGTGGTCCGGGGGGAGGGCAACCAGATCCTCCACCTGGCCTCCGGCAGCATCAATCCCGGCGCCCGGTCCCCGTTGGAATCCCGTCTCTGTCAGATTTTTG
>PEWM01000182.1:6184-9784 GCA_002779455.1 Deltaproteobacteria bacterium CG07_land_8_20_14_0_80_60_11 | reverse complement strand
GCCATGGCAGGGGATGGGCGCGGCCTCCATGCCCCCCAGGTTACCGTGGCCGCTGCCCCCGTAATCAACGGCGTCGCTGTTCAGGACCTCCTGCCAGAAGCCGCCGGCCGGCGCCCCCACCCGGTAGTTGTATCGGGGTACCGGGGTGAAGTTGCACGCCACCAGGATGATCTCCCCCTCCCGCCCCTTTCGGAGAAAGGTGATGACGCTCTGCATCACGTCGTTGCAGTCGATCCACTCAAATCCCGCCGGGGTGAAATCCTGGGTGAACAGGGCCGGCTCCTGGCGGTAGACGCGGTTCAGGTCCTCAACCCACCGCTGCAGGGCCGCATGCCGGGGCTCGTCCAGCAGGCGCCAGTCCAGGGAGGCTTCGTGGTACCATTCGGACCACTGCCCGAACTCACCCCCCATGAAGAGTAGTTTCTTGCCGGGCTGGCCGTACATGTACCCCAAAAGGAGCCGGAGATTGGCGAACTTCTGCCAGTCGTCCCCGGGCATTTTATTCAGGAGCGACCCCTTGCCATATACCACCTCGTCGTGGGACAGGGGCAGGAGGAAATTCTCCTGGAAAGCGTAAAGCATCCGGAAGGTCAGGGTGTTGTGGTGGTACCGCCGGAAGACCGGGTCCACCGCCAGGTATTTCAGGGTGTCGTGCATCCACCCCATGTCCCACTTGAGGCCGAAGCCCAGGCCCCCGACGTAGATGGGGCGGGAGACCATGGGCCAGTCCGTGGACTCCTCGGCCGCAGTCTGGACGTCGGGGAAGCTCTTATAAATCTCCGTGTTGAACTGGCGCAGAAAGGCGATGGCCTCCAGGTCCTCCCGGCCGCCGTACTGGTTGGGCAGCCACTCCCCTTCCTGGCGGGAATAGTCCAGGTACAGCATGGAGGCCACCGCGTCCACCCTGAGCCCGTCGGCGTGGTAGCGGTCCAGCCAGAACAGGGCGCTGCTCATGAGGAAACACCTCACCTCGTTGCGGCCGTAATTGAAAATGGCGCTGCGCCAGTCGGGATGAAACCCCCGGCGGGGGTCGGCGTGCTCATAGAGGTGGGTGCCGTCGAAAAAGCCGGGGCCGTGCTCGTCGGCGGGGAAGTGCGAGGGCACCCAGTCCAGGATGACGCCGATGCCGTGGTTGTGCAGGTAGTCGACGAGAAACATGAAATCCTGGGGGGCGCCGTAGCGGCTGGTGGGGGCGAAGTAGCCGGTGGTCTGGTAGCCCCAGGAGCCGTAAAAGGGGTGCTCCATGACCGGCATGAATTCCACGTGGGTAAAGCCCAGGCGCTGGACGTGCTCGGCCAAGAGGGGCGCCAGTTCCCGGTAGGTGAGAAAGCGGCCGCCCTCTTCCGGCGCCCGCCGCCAGGAGCCCAGATGGACCTCGTAGACGGACATGGGGCCGTCCAGAGCATTGGCCCGGTGGCGCCGGGCCATCCAGTCTCCGTCTTCCCAGGCGTAGTCCAGGTCCCAGACGATGGAGGCGGTGCGGGGCGGGCCTTCGAAGGAAAAGGCGAAGGGGTCGGCCTTGTCCACCCGGTAGGCGCCGTATTTGGAGGCCACGTGGTACTTGTACAGTGAGCCTGGCCCCAAGCCGGGGATGAACCCCTCCCAGATGCCTGACTGGGCCCGGTGCGACAAGGGGTGGCGGCCCTTGTCCCAGCCGTTGAAATCGCCGGTAACCCAGACCTGCGCCGCGTCCGGGGCCCACACGGCAAAGTAAGTCCCCGCCGCCTCGGGCTCCTTGAGCACATGGGCTCCCAGCTTGTGGTACAGGCGGCAATGATTGCCTTCGTTAAAGAGGTAGAGATCGTCGTCGGTCAGCAGTGAGACGTCGTGCCGCACCGCGACCGGGGAAGGCTTGGTCTTGGTTTTTTTGTCTGTCATGGACTTATCTTTCTCGATTTAGACGATTATTGCAAGAATTAGGTGCTGGGCTGAGGGTGAAATCTTTGAGAAAGTTCAATCGGCTCATGGCTTGGCGGCGGCCGGCCCAAGTTTTGGACCGGTTTCTGATGCTGATAAAAATTGACAAAATTTAAAAAATTCAGCGACAATAACGCCGCCATGACCGCTCGACTGATTTTGTCCTTCGCTATAAGAAAGGTCGATGGCGAACCTTGGCCAAAGCCCTCGGTTACTTCAGGGCGACCAAGGGCATGATCGAGCCTGGCTTTTCGGAAAAAAAAGGCCGGGGAAGTCGGGGCATTTACTCTTGACAGATTTATTCCTCTTTCATATAATTTATTACGTATTTATGAAATACGTAAAATATTTTAGAAAGGGGGGAATACTATGCCCGTGGTTAAGATTCTCCGTCATGGACAGATAACCTTGCCCAAAGAGATAAGGAAGATTATGGGCGTAGAGGAAGGAGACCTGCTGGAGGTAGGATTGGAAAATGCCAGGGTTTTTTTGCAGCCAAAGATTTTGGTGGACAAGGAAACTATGTTTTCAGAAGCTGGCAAGATAAAGATCAAGGAAGCCTTGGAGGCTTTACAGAAAAAAGAAAAAAAGGAGTTTGATAATATAGATGACCTTATCAAAGAATTGAATTCATGAAACTTTTCAGATTAAATTGCGGGATAAGATTAAAATATCTTGACACGGAGAAAATATTAGTTAGAATAAGGATTAAGAAAAATAAATACTGAGTGCGTCCCGTCGCGGACCGGTTCAGGGAGCAATTCCTGCTGGTCCCTTTTTATTTTTGCTCTCTGAACAAAGAGAGGGAAAATGAAGATATTAAGAACTGAACCATTCAAGCGAGATTTTCAGAAATTACCTGACTTAATAAAACGCCGAACTGAAGCGGCATTAAGGTTATGGGTGTGTAATCCTCATCATCCTCCCCTGCGCATCAAAAAAGTTAAAGGTAATATCTTATACCGAGTTGCAATCAAAAAGTAATTATTGGTAGCCGCAGGCTTTAGCCTGCGCCTGCACAGGCTGGAAAGCCTGTACTACCAATTGACTGCGAAGTGGTATTACAGGGATATGACAATATCTTTGAGGGAAGGATTACCCGAGATTACCGTTTCTTTTTCTTGATCGAAACCGATACCTATACCCTTTTGCGCTGTGGCAGACACGAGGAATACCTAAAGTAACCAAGGCCGGGGAAGCTGGGCCATCAAGCCCGTCTTCTCCGGCCTTTTTATGCGGAGGTTGGGAGGGGGTGTGCGTGAGGCGGGCACGGAGGCCCGCCCCACCATCAACGAAGGTAGGGGCGGGTTTTAAACCCGCCCCTACGATTAATTATCATGAATATCGGTACCCGGCTAACGGCAATCCTTGCAGACGTAGAAGCTCTCCACCGGGTCGCCGGTGAGCTTGGCCCAGTGTGCCAGTTGGGCCTTGGGGGCGATGTAGTTGCCGCACTTGGCGCACGGCTGGAGTTCGAATTTCCGGCCCCAGACGGTGCGGATGCCGTCCTTCTCGGTGTAGGCGATGGTGTTGGTGGGGCAGATGAAAACGCAGGAGCCGCAGCCGATGCAGGCCTCGGATGGCTCGGCGAAGGGGGTGGCCACCCGCTTTTTCGGGGTGCGGAAGGCCATGGAAATGGCGCTCACCCCGACCACCTCCCGGCAGGTGCGGACGCACTGGCCG
>PEWM01000182.1:0-6168 GCA_002779455.1 Deltaproteobacteria bacterium CG07_land_8_20_14_0_80_60_11 | reverse complement strand
CCGCGGGGTCCCCCTTGGTGAACCGGGTTTCGTGGACGCCCAGGTCGGCGGCCATCTCCTTGATGATCTCCGCCGCCGGCGCCTGGGCCAGGAGGAGTTCCAGCACCATCCGCCGGGAGGCCAGGACCTTGGCCGACGCGGTCTGCACCACCAACCCGGGCTCGACCGGATAGGTGCAGGAATTCACCAGGCGGGTGCGGGGGGCCGCGCCGATTTCCACCACGCACAGGCGGCAGTGGCCCTCGGGTTTGAGTTCCGGGTGGTAGCACAAGGTAGGAATGTCGATGTGGTTGGCTTTGGCCGCCAACAGGAGCGTGGTCCCCGCCGGAACCTGGACCGGTTTGCCGTCAATGGTCAGACTTACTAAATCGTTTTTCATGACTCTACCTTAACTGCGTCGAATTTGCAGACTGCATGGCACATGCCGCATTTGACGCAGAGTTCCTGATCGATGACTTGCGGTTCAGCAGCTTCCCCGTGGATGGCGTCCGCCGGGCACTCCCGGACACAGGCCAGGCATCCGGTGCAGGTTTCGGGGTCAACGGTGTATTTCAACAGGGGCCGGCAGACCAACGCCGGACATTTTTTCTGGAGGATATGGGCCTCGTATTCCTCCCGAAAATATTTCAAGGTGCTCCTCACGGGATTGACCGCGCTCTGGCCCAGGCCGCAGAGGGAAGCGGTGGCCATGGTGTCGCACAGCTCTTCCATCAGCGGGAGGTGCTCTTCCTTGCCATTCCCTTTGGTGATTTCCGTGAGAATCTCCAGCAGGTGCTTCGTGCCTTCCCGGCAGGGGGTGCACTTGCCGCAGGACTCGTTGTGGAGGAAGGACATGAAATAGCGGGCCACGTCCACCATGCAACTGGTCTCGTCCATGACGATCATGCCGCCGGAGCCCATGATGGAGCCCACCGACTGGAGGCTGTCGTAATCCACCGGCAGGTCCAGGAACTGCTTGGGGATGCAGCCGCCGGAAGGGCCGCCGGTCTGGACCGCTTTAAATTCCCCGCCGCCGCGGATGCCGCCGCCCAGATCATAGACCATCTGCCTGAGCGTGGTGCCCATGGGCACTTCCACCAGGCCGGTGTTGTTCACCGCGCCCACCAGGGAGAAGACCTTGGCGCCTTTGCTGTTATCAGTGCCGATGGCGGCATACCATTCAGGGCCGTGGCTCATGATGGCCGGAATGTTGGCCCAGGTTTCCACGTTGTTGATCACCGTGGGTTTGCCCCAGAGGCCGGCGACCGCGGGATAGGGCGGCCGGGGGTGGGGTTCGCCGATATCGCCTTCCATGGAGGCGATGAGGGCGGTCTCTTCGCCGCACACAAAGGCCCCGGCGCCCTTGCTGATCTTCACGTCGAAGCTGAAGCCGGAGCCCAGGAGATCGGCGCCCAGGAGGCCGGCGTCCCGGGCCTGGTCAATAGCCAGGGCCAGGCGCTTCACCGCCAGGGGATATTCGTGGCGCACGTAGATATAGCCCTGGTTGGCGCCGATGGCGTAAGCCCCGATGATCATCCCTTCCAGGACGGCGTGGGGGTCGCCCTCCATGACGGCCCGGTCCATAAAGGCCCCGGGGTCGCCTTCGTCCCCGTTGCAGATAAGATATTTGATGTCCCCGGGCGCCTGCCGGCAGAGGCGCCATTTGCGCCCGGTGGGGAAGCCGCCGCCGCCCCGGCCCCGAAGGCCCGATTTATCCACCGCGTCGATGACGGCCTCGGGGCTCATGCCGCCAAAGACTTTGGGGAGGGCCTGATAGCCGCCGGCCGCCAGGTAATCGTCCAGGCTGGTGGGGTCGATGAGGTCCATTTTGCCCAAGACGATGGGATGCTGTCCCTGGTAGAAAGGCACTTTGGACTTATGGGCCTTGATGGCCCCGTCGCTGGGATCCTGGTAGCAGAACTTATCCAGAATCTTGCCGTCGACCAGGGTGGCTTCGACGATGAGGGGCACATCCTCGGCGGTCACCTGCTGATAGGTGATCTCCTGGGGCCGAAACATGACCTTGACGGCCTTAGCGCACAACCCCTGGCAGCCGCTCTCCTTGAGGACGACCTTGCCATTCAGCCCTCGCTGCTTCAGCTCCGCCTGGAAAGCCGCGGCGACTTCTTCACTCCCCATGGGCAAACAGCCGGGGCCGCCACATACAAGGACCTGGGGCTCCTGAAGATTCCGGCTGCTGAGAAGTCGGCCCCGGTATTCCTCCAGGTGGTTCATGGATTCAAACTTAGGCATATCCGTGTCTCAGCTCTTATTGTTTGTAAGGTTTCAAGATCTTGGGGACCTTGTCGACAGCCATGCGCCCGAAGTACTTGTCGTCAATCATCATCAAGGGGGCTTGGGCGCAGGACCCGAGGCAGCCCACGGTTTCCAGGGAGAATTGCCGGTCCTCGGTGGCCTGACCCGGCTCCAGGTTCAGGCGGCGCCCCACCGTTTCCACCAGGCGCTGGCCGCCCCGCAGGTGGCAGGCGGTGCCCAGGCACACCCGGATCAGATGCTTGCCCCTGGGCTCCAGGGAGAACATCTTAAAAAAAGTGGCCACGCTGTAAACCCGGGTCAGGGGGACGTTCAGCCGCCCGGCCACCACCTTCAATTCGTCTTGGGGGAGGTAGTTGAATTCGTCCTGAATATCCTGGAGCACGGGGATCAGGTCCGCAGCCACCCCCTCATAACGGGACATGATGGTTTCAAGTTTTTGCTGGCTGGTCATCATCAGATTCCTTCAGGTACGTGTACCGGGGAGAATTCCGGGAAGGGCGCCTGGCATTTTTCCAGGAGCAGCTCGTATTTGGCCCGAACCGTCTTCTGGATGAATTCCACCTCCGGGTCCCGGAGATGCCGGAACCGGCCCTGGGGTTTGAGGTAATCCCGGATGGGCCGGATTTTCGGGGGCTCCACCGTAAGCCGGTACTTGCCGTCCACCACCTCAAACAGCGGGAAAACCGCAGTTTCAGTGGCGAGCCGGGCCAGGCGCACCGACAGGTCCGTGGCCGACCGCCAGCCCGTGGGACAGACGGACAGGATATTGATATAAGCCGGCCCTGGGGTCTCCACGGCCTTTTTTACCTTGAAGTACAGGTCGAAGAGGTATCCCGGGGAGGCGGTGGCCACATAAGGAATCCCGTGGGCCACGGCAATGGCCACCATGTCTTTCTTCCAGGTGCGCTGGCCGAAGCTCCGCTTCCCGGGAGGGGTCGTGGTGGTCATGGCCCCGAAGGGGGTGGCGCTGGAACGCTGGATGCCGGTGTTCATATAGGCTTCGTTGTCCCAGCAGATGTAGGTGAAGTTGTGGCCCCGTTCCAGGGCCCCGGAGAGGGACTGGAGGCCGATGTCGCTGGTGCCGCCGTCGCCCCCCATGGCCACCACCTTGGGGAGGGGGCCTTTGAGTTTGCCTTTGCGTTTCAGGACCTTCAGGGCGGCTTCGATGCCGGAAGCCACCGCCGAGGTGTTTTCGAAGGCCACGTGAATCCAGGGATGCATCCAGGCGGTCTGGGGCATGCCCGAGGACACGATCTCCATGCAGCCGGTGGCGTGGGCGATGATGGCGTCTTTGCCGATGGCCTTGCAGGCCCAACGCACGGCCAGGGCCTCGCCGCAGCCCTGGCAGGACCGGTGGCCCGAGGTAAAGAACTCATCTCGGGGCATCATGCGCGAGGCGTACGTATCGAATTTTGAGCTTTCCGCGTATCCAAACTTTTCCATCAGCCTCTTACCCCATAGATATAGAATTCCTGGCTGGGTCCCTGCTTGACTTCGGCCTGGGCGTGCCGCACCAGTTCTTCAAAGGCCTCGGGCTGCACGTCCCGGCCCCCTAATCCCACGGTGTACCCGAGGATCTGGGGTTTGACGGCCAGGGGATACATGGCGCTGCGCACTTCCGCCAGGACCGGCCCGGCGGCGCCGCCCAGAGACAGGGCCCGGTCGCAGACCACGACGAGTTCGGCGCCGGCCAGGGCGGCTCGTAAGTCCGCAAAGGGGAAGGGCCGCCACAACCGGATTTTCACCAGCCCTACCGGTATGCCCTGATCCCGCATGGCGTCCACCGCAGCTTCGGCCACTTCCGCCAGGGAGCCCATCATCATGATAATTATCTTGGCCCCTTCGGTACGGTAGGTCTCCACGGGTTTGTAGTGGCGGCCGGTGAGTTCGCCCCACTCCTGCCAGATTTCCAGGATGGGGCCGTAGGAGTTGGTCAGGGCCTCCTGGTGCGCCATCTTGCATTCGGTAAAAAGTTCCGGCATGGCAAAGGCGCCCATGGTCACCGGCTGGTGAATGTCCAGCTTGTGGTAGGGCTTAAGCTCCGGCAGGAAGCGGTCCACGGTCTCCTGGTCCATCAACTCATGGGCCTCCACCACGTGGGTGAGGATAAAGCCGTCCAGGTTGACGATGGTGGGCATGACCACCCGATGGTCTTCGGCGATCTTGAAGGCCATGACGCTGTGGTCGAAGGCCTCCTGGCCGTTCTCCGTGAAGATCTGAATCCAGCCGATGTCCCGGGCCGCCATGATGTCGCTGTGGTCGTTCCAGATGCTCAACGGGCCGGACAAGGCCCGATTGGCCACGGTCATGACGATGGGCAGCCGCATGGCCGAAGTGATGAACAGGATCTCGTTCATCAGCGCCAGCCCCTGGGAACTGGTGGCGGTATAGGTCCGGGCCCCGGCGGCGGAGCAGCCGATGCAGGCGCTCAGGGCGGAGTGTTCGGATTCCACCGGGATGAATTCCGCCTCCAAATCGCCGTTGGCCACCAGGGAAGAAAGGTGCTCCACGATGTGGGTCTGGGGGGTGATGGGATAAGCCGCGATGGCTTCGGCCCGAGCCAACTGCACCGCATGGCTCACCGCAATGGAGACTTCCATGCCGACTCGCTTCTTATGGGCTATCATGATTCCTCCACCACCATCTTGATGCAGCCGGTGACGCACTCTTTGACGCAGATGCCGCAGCCCTTGCAATAGGTGTTTATATCAAAATAGCCGTCCGCGTCCTCGGAGATGCCGGCCTCGGGACACACCGTCCAGCAGACGCCGCACTTGATGCAGCGGGTCTTGTCCCACACCGGGCGGGACGAGCGCCAATCCCCGGTGTTGTAGGCCCGGGCCGAGCCCGGCTCGGTCAACACGCCGCCGATCTCAATCTCCTGCCAGGTTACCTGATCCCATGCTTTGCTCACGACCGTCGCTCCTCAATAGTGGTCTCTTCATAAGCCACTTTCAGGGCGTTGAAGTTCTTGACCGCCAGGGGGCCGAAGCGATCCTTCAGAGGGGCCTCCATGGTCTCCACCTTGACGACGCCGGTGGCGCGCAGCAGGGCCCCGATCATGGTGGTGTTGACGATGGGCACCCCCAGGACCTCCCGGGCCACCTTGTTGGCGTCCACCAGGACCAGGGTGTGCTTGAAACCGTATTCCTGGCGGATTTCCGCGGCGGTCTTGTTGGTGTTCAGGATGATGATGCCGTCTTCCTTCAAGTCACCGGCGGGTTTTTGAATCGGCAGCAGAGAGGCGTCCAGCACCACCACCACGTCGGGTTTGACGATCTTGCACCGGAGCTTGATGGGCTTATCATCCACCCGGGAGAAGGCCAGCACCGGGGCGCCCCGGCGCTCCGGACCGAAACTGGGAAAACCCTGGGCGTACTTCCCTTCCTCAATGGCCGCCAGGGCCAGCAGTTCCACCGAAGTCACCGCGCCCTGGCCGCCGCGGCCATGAAAGCGGATTTCAATCATGGTGTTTTCCTCTGTTAGAGAGAAGTTTTTTCATCCAGAAAGTAGAACTCGCTCTTTCTTTCAGATAATGCCGCCGAAGAATATTTTCCTCGTAGCCCGGTTAAATTTGCCCACCAGCCCGGTCTCTCCCGGCCAATAGGCCAACCCCGGTTAGGTCGGGTAGGCGCCGCTAACTGCTTGAGGGCCTAGATTGCCGCCCTGATTTTCTTGATGGCGGACGACGCCCTTATTAACAATTCCTGCTTTATGATAGCACCGGCAGCCGGTTTGGGAAAGTCGGGGAATTTTCGATTCCTTTGTCAGAATTTTTCTTACTTAGCACCCTGGTCCGAAAAGTTCTTTAATATCGGTGGCACAGGCTTTCCAGCCTGTGCCACCGTAGCAGATTAGACCTGCACAGCCTGGAAAGGCTGTGCCACCAGCCAATACCAACTTTTCAGACTT
>PEWM01000264.1 GCA_002779455.1 Deltaproteobacteria bacterium CG07_land_8_20_14_0_80_60_11 | reverse complement strand
GCATTTGGGCAACAGCCCGTCCCGCTTGGGAACGGCATTTTCCCGCCCAAGCTCTGCTTGGGCACCACCATTCTTAATCAGCTTTTATGTTGGCGGGCAATGACCGCCAACTTTCTCTCCGGTACTCCTCCAGGGTAAGGCATCTGCCTTCCCGGATATCCGCCATTCCTGCTTCAATATCCGCCAAGTCTTCTTGAGAAAAGTATTCCGGCTCACTTAGCTCAAAGAAACTGTCCACTACCTTACTGAAAAGCGCCCCATGAGAACCTTGAACGATGACCTTCACCTTTCCAACTATCTGGTCAATGGAGACATTCTCTTCAGCAAATTCTAGCTCTTTTCCCCTCGCCTGGTCCATTTTGATTCCCTCTCAATGGCGGGATGCTCATCGACCCATTGTACCCTTGTTATACCAGAAAACCGCCAACTGGAAACCGAAAACTATCCTTTAAAAGCCATAGGGCGTGCCATGCACGCCGTTGCCCCAAGCGGCGGCCACGGGCCGCCCTATCCTTTAATCACTCCTAACGGCTTCAGCCGGGCTACCTTCCTGGCGATCCCGGCGCCGTGGACCACGTCCACCACGCCCGAAACGTCCTTGTAGGCCTCGGAAATCTCTTCGTCGATGGCGCCCCGGCCGGCGCCCCGGACGATGATGCCTTGGGCCGCCAGTTCCTGGATGATCGACCGACCGTGGGCCACCTTCTTGGCCTGGTGCCGGGACATCAGGCGCCCCGCCCCGTGGCAGGTGCTGCCGAAGGTCTCGGTAATGGCCTTTTCGGTCCCCACCAATACGAAAGAGTAACGGCCCATGTCCCCGGGGATGAGCACCGGCTGCCCGGTCTCCCGGTAGGCCTCCGGCACCTCCGGATGGTGCGGCGGAAAGGCCCGGGTCGCGCCCTTGCGGTGGACGCACAACTTCCGGGGCTTGCCCTCCACGGTGTGAGTCTCGATCTTGGCGATGTTGTGGCAGACATCGTAAACCAGTTCCAGCCCCAGGTCCCGGGGGCCCATGTGAAAAACCTGTTCGAAACTCTCCCGCACCCAGTGGGTGATGAGCTGCCGGTTGGCAAAGGCGAAGTTGGCGGCCCCGGCCATGGCCGCCAGGTACCGCTGGCCTTCCGGCGAAGCCAGGGGGGCGCAGCAGAGCTGGCGGTCCGGCAGTTCGATGCCGTACTTGGCGCTGGCCTTGAGCATCACCTTGATGTAGTCCTCGCACACCTGGTGCCCCAGCCCCCGGGAGCCGGTGTGGACGATGGCCGTCACCTGATCCTGGAACAGCCCCAATTGGGCCGCCAGGGCCGGATCGTAAATCTCATCGATATAACCTACTTCGACGAAGTGGTTGCCCGAACCCAGGGTGCCCAGTTGATCCTTGCCGCGGTTCAGGGCGAAATCCGACACCGCCTCGGGGTCGGCGCCGTCGATGGCGCCCCCGGCCTCGATGTGGGCCAGGTCCCCGGCCTCGCCAAAGCCTTCTTTCACCGCCCAGCGGCAGCCGTCCTTGAGCACCTTTTTCAACGCGGCGCCGGTGAGCTTGAAATCCTGCCGCCGGGACCCCACCCCCGAGGGGATGTTGGTGAACAAAGCGTCCACCAGGGTTTTCATCAGGGGCGCCACTTGCTCCCGGCTCAGCCGCGTGCGGAGGAGGCGCACCCCGCAGTTGATGTCGTAGCCCACGCCGCCGGGGGAGACGATGCCCTCTTCCAGGTCGAAGGCCGCCACGCCCCCGATAGCGAACCCGTAGCCCCAGTGGATGTCGGGCATGGCCAGGGAGGGGCCTACGATCCCCGGCAGGGTGGCGACGTTGGCCACCTGCTGGAGACTCTGGTCCTCCTGGAGGCTCGGGAGCATCTCTTTGGAGCAAAAGATCAGCCCCCGGGTGCGCATCTTGCCCTCCCGGGGTATCTCCCAGCGGTATGCGTCGATTTGCCTCAGCTTAATCATAGAAACAGTGGTCAGTGGTCAGTGGTCAGTCTTCCGACTCCTACCGCCTGACAATTTGGAAAAGTGATTACAAATCCAGCACCACCGTGGCCTGCCACCCATCCCCGGCCGGCACGATGCTCAGCTGATGAAAGGTCGCGGCCTTGACCCCGGTCAGCGAAGGGTGGCGGGCGGGATCAAAGCTCTCGCCGGTCACCCTGGCTTCCAGGTGCTCGTCGGTCAACGACACCACCTGAAAATCCCGGCCCACAAATCCGTCCACATCAAAAAGATAGAGCAGGTGGTTGAGCCAGTCAACCAGGAGGGCCTCCCGGTCGAAGGCTTCCAGGCTCACCTCCCGGGTGGCCCGGCGCCGCAGATACCGCCGGTCGGTCAGGGTGGCGCTCAGGGCGCATCCGGCGTTTTCAAAGAGCTCCGGGAGACTCGCCCCCCACAGGCGCCAGGCCAGATCCGCAGTGTGCGGCAACTGGCGGTAGGGGCGGCGCCGCCGGGGAGAAGCTTCCGGTTTTTTTTTAATCATGAACCAGGTTACCGCCGCTGCCAGTTACGGGGGTCACGGGCCGCCGCCGCCCCCAACTCAAAGGCCTGGAGATTCGAGGCCAAGAATTTTTCCTTGGTGCGGGTGCGGATCACCGACAGGATGTCCTGGGCCGAAATCGGCAGATACTCGGTGGCAGCCAGGGCCCCCAGAATGACCATGTTGACCGCCAGGGGGCTGCCGGACCTATGGGCCAGGGCGTCGGCGTCGAAGGCCAGAAGCGCCCCCACCTGCTCCGCCAGACGATGGAACATCTGCGCAACCGAAGGATACCGGGCCTGGCCGATGGCCACGGGGTACGGCGCCAGGGTGGCGGTGTTGGCGATCACCAGGCTCCGGGCATGGCAGCGGTCCAGGGCCCGGAAGGCCTCCAGGGCCTCAAACCCCAGGACGATGTCGGCTTCTCCCGGGGAAATCAGGGGGCTTTGCAAATCCCCCAGCACCACCGTAGAGACCACGATGCCGCCCCGCTGGGCCATGCCGTGGGTCTCGCTCACCATGGGGTTATAGCCGGCCGCCAGGGCCGCCTCCCCCAAGAGGCGGCTGGCCAGGAGCGTCCCCTGGCCCCCTACCCCGGTGAGGAAAATGCGCAGGTTTTTTGGGGGGTTTTCGGTTTTCGGTTTTCGGTTTTCGGTGGAGGCCATTGCTTAACCTTATTCAATCATAGGGCGGCCCGTGGCCGCCATGAATCGGCGTGCACGGCACGCCCTATCGCACTATCATGTAGGGCGGGCACTGCCCGCCTTTAAGCACCGGCGGGACGCCGGTGCCACCATCTTGGAGGGTTGGGGATGGGGGTTTGGGGGAGGGCCGGGCCTTTTTTGTAAGGATTCCTGCCCCTTCCCCAAAATCATTATCTCCCTCACCCCGCCCCCACCGGCCGGATGTGGTCGCACCATTGGACGCAGAAGGCGCAGCCGGAGCACAGGTCCGGGTCGATCTGCAACCGGCCCTTTTCTCCCGACTCCAGGTACATGGCCGGGCAGCCGAAATTATCCAGGCAGTCCCGGCACTCACCGCACCCCCGGCTCACCTGGAAGCGGGCCTTACGCTTTTTGCCGGTGATGCGGGCTTCATACAGGACGCAAGGCGCCTGGGAGATGAGCACCCGGATGCCGGAGGCCTCAAGGGCCTCCTTGGCGGCCGCCAGGCTTTCTTTATACTTGAAAGGATTCACCACCCAGAGTTTTTCCACCCCGAGGGCCTTCACCACCCGGGCAATGGGCACGTGTTCCCCGGGATATCCCGGGGGCATCAGGCTGACCCCGGGGTGGGGCTGATGTCCGGTCATGGCGGTGGTGCCGTTGTCCAGGATGACCAGCAGGAAGTCGTGTTTATGGTGGACGGCGTTGACCAGGGCCGGCAACCCGGAGTGGAAAAAGGTGGAATCCCCGATGAAGGCCACCACCTTCTGGCCCGTGGCCCGGGAAATGCCCGCGGCGGTGCTGATGCTCGATCCCATGCAGATGAGAAAATCCGCCATGGACAGGGGCGGTAAGAGTCCCAGGGTGTAGCAGCCGATGTCCGTGGGGAAGACTCCTTCCACCCCCAGGTCCTTGAGGGCGATCTTCACCGCATAATACATGGCCCGGTGGGGACACCCGGCGCAGAGATTGGGGGGGCGGTCCGGCAGGGGCTGCCCCAGAATCTGCTCAGGGACCAGCGGGTCCGGCGCCTCCGAGGACACCCCGAAAAAGCGGGCGACCACCTCCCGCACCAGGCCCGGGTGGTACTCGTAGAGGCGGGAAAAGAGGTCCGGGCCTTTGCCCCGGATGGTCACCGGGAGCCCCCGGGCCTGGGCCACGGCCTTGAGACCCTCTTCCAGGTACGGCTCCAGTTCCTCTACTACCAGCACTTTGCTAAGCGGCGCCAGGAAATCTCCCAGCAAGGCCTCGGGCAGAGGGTGGGTGAATCCGAGCTTGAGCAGCCTGACTTTATCGGCCAGACCCAGTTCCGTGAGGGCGTCCGCTACATAGGCGCCGGCTACGCCGCTGGTGACGATGCCCCAGGCGCCGCGGCCACTGATTTCGTTGAAGACAGAAGTCTCGGCCAGGGCCCGGGCCTGGTCCTGCGCGGCCAGCAGGCGCACGTGGGCCTGCCGGGCCACCGCCGGTACCATCACCTGGCGGAAGGGGTCCTTATAAAACCTGCCTGGCCCCGGCCGGGCGGCCAGTTCTCCCAGGGTTACGGGACCCCGGGTATGATTCACCCGGGTAGTGGTGCGCAGCAGCACCGGGAGCTTGAGATTCTCGGAGAGGGCGAAGGCCGCCCGGGTCATGGCTTTCGCTTCCTCGGGGGTGGCCGGCTCCAACATGGGCAGTCCCGCCAGCCTGGCGTAATAGCGATTGTCCTGCTCGTTCTGACTGGAAAAGAGGGAAGGATCGTCGGCGCTGACAATCACCATGCCGCCCTTGACCCCCACGTAGGCCAGGGTCATGAGGGCGTCGGCGGCCACGTTCAGCCCCACGTGTTTCATGGCGCACAGCACCCGCCAGCCGCAGGCCGCGGCCCCCGCCGCCACCTCCAGGGCCACCTTTTCGTTGGTCGAATATTCGAATCGAAGGCCGGTCTGCCGGGAAATCTCATAACACCGGTCGCCGATTTCCGAGGCGGGGGTCCCGGGGTAGGTGGTCACCAGGGCCACCCCGGCTTCCAGGGCGCCCCGGACAATGGCCTCATTTCCCAGGAAGAGCCGCCGCTCCCCCGCGGCTCCGGTCAAAAGCTCTGACATAAGGTCTCTACCTGAACCGTTTTCTCCGCCCGGCGCCGGGCCGGGCTGATGCCTCTCAAGTTGGCCACTGCCAGCCCTCGCCGCAGGTCCATAAATCTATGTGAATTGTAATATTTAACATATTTGGGGCAAAATACGAGGAAAAAATCGGTCAGCCGCGGTTGGGGGAAGCGGGCAGGTTAGCGACAGCCACTGGCGCCGGCGCGCCCCGGGGGTGTCAGGAGAGGCAGGGAGGGCCCGCAGGGGCCACTCAGGCTGAGGCGGGGGCGGCTGGGGGTACGGCAAGAGAATGTCGCATTATTCCGGCGCCATTCCGGCTATGACGGCAATTCCGGCCCGGGGGCCGGGTCCGTAAAACTCCCCGCCCGCCCGGTTCAAGCGGGTGGGAGTCAAGTTGGTTCAGCCTTCGGCCCAGGCCCCCTATTTCTTCCGGCCCCGCATCCAAAAGGGGAGGTCGCCGGGACCGGCGCTGGCCCGGATCTGGGCCAGCTCAGCCTTGAGTTGGTCGACCTCACGGCGCAGTCCGGCCAGCTCGCCTGGCAATCCGGCGACCGTGGCCTTCAAGGAGGCCGCGTCCGCCGCCACGGTTTTGAGCCCCGCCGCCTCGGTCAAGAGCGCCTTGAGTCCGGCTTCCAGTTCCTGCAGGCGCGCCTGCACCTCGGGGGGCACCTCCGGCGGCGGTTGCCCCCGGCCGGTTCTGGTCATCGCCGAGAGATCGGGCACGACGGTATCCAGCGGGTTTTCCCGGTTAACGGCATCCAGCGGATTTTCGCCAATGGTGCTGCGTTTGGCCATGTCGTTTAACTCCCTTCTTGGCTGATGATCTCGGCGGCCAGGGCGCGATAGTCTGCGGCGCCGGCGCTCTTGCCGTCGTATTGGGTGATGGGCTGGCCGAAGGAGGGACATTCGGCCAACCGGATGTTCTCCCGAATAACGGTGCGATAAACCAGGCTGCCGGACCGCTGGCGCAATTGCTCCACCACCTCCCGGGCGTGGCGGGTGCGAAAATCCACCCGGCAGGTCAGGATGCCCGAGACCCTCAGGTCCGGGTTGAGGCGGTCCCGGACCACCTCCACGGTCTGGAGCAGTTGGGCCAGGCCGCTCAGGGCCATGACGTGGGCCTCCACCGGTACCAGGAGTTCGGTCACCGCCACCAGGGCGTTGACGGTGAGTACCCCCAGGGTGGGAGGGCAGTCGATCAGCACGTACTCCCAGCGGTCCGGCGGCAGGCGGTCCAGGTTGCGGCGCAGGATGGTTTCGGCCCCCACCTCCCCGGCCAGCATCTTTTCCACCCCCACCAGCCAGGACGAAGACGGCACCAGGTCCACCCCGGCCACCCCCGAAGCCTGCACCAGCTCAAGCATAGAGCCATTCTCCGCAAAGATCTGCAGCACTCCCTTGCCGGCGTTTTTGACGCCGAACCACGCCGTGGTGGAATGTTGCGGGTCCAGGTCGATGACCAGCACTCGCCGGCCTTTCTCCCCCAGGGCCGCCGCCAGATTAACGCTGGTGGTGGTCTTGCCGCTCCCCCCCTTCTGGTTTGCAATGGCAAAAGTTCTCATGGCGCGCCTTTCCCCCTCATGCCGCCGTACCCGGCGGTGGTCGCCGCCAGGGGCACAGTTCCCCCGCGCCCGGCCCCGGGCCGCGGCTGGTCGTCAGATCCGATCCGTACCTCACCGGCCAGATCGCCCCCAAATACCACAGCCCGAGCATAGTCAAGACCCTGTGGGGGTCGCCGGTGCCTCGGACACCGAAACGCTCGGGCTGCCAGTCTTTTCAGGGAACGGCCTCATCGGGCGGCCTCCCGGTTTATTTATTACCC
>PEWM01000188.1 GCA_002779455.1 Deltaproteobacteria bacterium CG07_land_8_20_14_0_80_60_11 | reverse complement strand
GCTTGCGTGACCTTCACCCGGTAGTTGCCCAGGTGGCCGCCGACCCCGGTGACGGAACTGTCAGTGAGCACCGTGATGCCGGGGTGAAGCGTCGCTGCGGCCATCATGGGGTTGATGAGGCTGACGCTGCTCTGGCCCTGGGGAAAGGTCTTGTAGAGCCGGTTGGCCATGCCTCCCAGCACCGGGGCGCGCTCCACCAGAGTCACGGGAATCCCGGCGTGGGCGATATCCAGGGCGGCCCTAAGGCCCGCCGGGCCCCCGCCGATCACCAGGGCGGCGCGGGTCATGGGCACCTGGCGCTCGGCCAGGGGCACCGCCTCCCGCACCTTGGCCAGCCCCATGCGGATCAGCTCCAGGGCCTTCACCAACGCTGCTGCCGGTTCCCGGGCGTGCACCCAGGAGCAGTGTTCCCTAATGTTGACGATTTCCAGGAGATAGGGATTGACGCCGTTCTCGGCCAACAGGCGCCGAAAGGTGGGCTCGTGGAGCTTGGGCGAGCAGGCCGCCACCACCAGGCGGTTCAAACCGAACTGCTGGATATCCTTGGCTATATCCTTCTGGCCCGCCTCGGAGCACGAGTAGAGATGATCCCGGCACACCGCCACCCCCGGCAAACCCCGGGCCGCGTCCGCCAGGGCCTCGGGGCTAATGACCCCGGCGATATTGTTCCCGCAGTGGCAGATGTAAAGGCCGATTCGGAGGTCGTCGCTCATAAAAATTTTGGGGGAAAAGGGAAAAAGGCGAAAAGGCGAAAAGGGAAAATAAAAAACCAAATTTTCATCGGTCCGTTGCCCTCAATGATTTTATCTGATTGGATAAATAGCGGCTCAATTCCATAACTGCATTCCGTAATTCCTGGTACTTAGACTATTCTAAATAACCAAGTTCAAAAGCCACGTTTAACAGACTCCTGACCTCGCCGGTGGAGCCTTTGGCAAAATTCAGGAAATTGACATATTCCTTGCGGGAAGCCCGTTCAAACCCTTCGGCGATATTGGTGGGAATCGAGATAGCCGCCCGGCGCAACTGGTCCCGCAAGGCAAAATCCCTGCCAAGTTCACCCTGTTTACTGATAAGATAAACCTGTTTGACGACCTCCATGCCTTTCTGCCAGACCAGGAGATCTTCGAAGCTCTCAATCTTCTTGCGCTTTTCCGTCATTTTCCTTTTCGCCTTTTACCCTTTTCCCCCCAATCTTTTACCCCTTTTACCCTCTTTTATTTATTCACCAATTTCGCCACCGCGGTCGCCCAGGCTTGGGAAAACTCCCCGGCCTCGGCCACCACTTCCTCCCGGACCAGGGTGATGGCCGCATCGTCGCAGATATTGACGCAGACCCCGCAGTAGGCGCAGTTCTCCACCCGGAACCCGACCCGGTCCCCGTCTCGCTCAATGGCCTTCACCGGGCAGAGATCGATACACTTGACGCAGTCCGGCGGGCACTTGTGGTCGTCGATGACCAGGTGGCCCCGGAATTGGGGGTTGACGACAATGGCCTCCTCCTGGCACACCGTCAGGCACTGGGTACACCGGAGGCAGAGGTCGGGCGCAGGCCAGGTCTGGCCCGCGGCCTCATCCAAGACGATGGCCTGGCGGGGACAGGCGGCCAGGCACTTGTGGCACTGCTTGGGGCACTCCGCCAGATCGTTGGGCACCAGCTTGAGCTGTTGGCGGCACCAGTGCTCCTCCCCGTCGGGCTGGGCCGGGCAGGGCAGGAGACACCGGCTCTTGTCCATGTCGATCTTGGGGAGAAACGGCGCCAGCCCCTGGTGGTCCGCCATGATGGTCTTGACCTGGCCGTTGTAGCTCAGGGTCACCGCCGCCACCGGACAGAAATGGGCGCAAATCTCGCACATCAGGCAGAGGCGGGGGTCGATGGTGATGTCCAGGCCATCGTCCCCGCAAATAATCATGACCGCCTCCCGGGGGCAGACGGTGGCGCAGATGTCGCACTTCAGGCAGGCAACCTTGTCCAGGCGCAACTGCACCGTATCGACGAACAGTTTCAGCGTCAATTCCAGCTGCGTGGCGCTTTCGCGTTTGATAACCCGGGGTTGCATGTCACCTTTGGAGTGCTTTGGTAGCCGCAGGCTTTAGCCTGCGCTGGCCTGAGATATCCTTAGTTAAAATATCTTGATGTTCAGATTCACTGCCGTCCCATTCTATTTTCCTTATTTCACCGTCAAATAAGCGCAGGCTAAAGCCTGCGGCTACTTCTTCTTCCCTTCCAATTTGCGGTGGTATTCCCGGGCCTTGAACTTCAACTGGCGGCGGCGCAGGTTGACCTTCACGTCGGGAAACTGCACCAGGAGCAGTTCGTACTTGTCGCAGGGGTCCAGGTCCGGGCACTGATAGCAGTGCTCCAGGCCCCGGGCCAGGGCGCAGACCCGGATGGGGCAGTCCTCCAGGCCCCGACCGTTCTTGCAGCCGGGGCATTCCGTGTGGGCCAGGAACCACTCCAGCCCCTGCCTGAACTCCGGCAGGCTGAAGCCGTCCGGCCCGGGAAAGCAGTGGCGCCAGACGTTGGCCCGGACCTGGTCCAGGTAGCCCTTCAGCCGGGAGACCGTTTCCAGGAAACCGGGGTGGCCCAGCTGGCAATCATCACACAGACCGCAATAGCTTTCTCTCATGGCCTTTCTCCTGTAAGAAGCCTTCAGCTGTCAGCTTTCAGCCATCAGCTTTGATCGTCAAGGGGCTGCCGCTGTTCGGGGGGGGGTGCGCCCTGACCACCATAATTCTTCTCTATCTCTGTAGGGGCGGGTTTTAAACCCGCCCCTACCAAGGGGGCAACGACCTGTGCCGCCCTTGATATTAGTTTACTACTCTGAAAATTTTTGCCGACCATCAATCGCCGCCAGTCCTCATTTCGCCGCCGAACGCCGCCTCGATCTGGGCGGCCAGCTCCGGGTCGGCGCCCCGGCTCATGTGGATGGCCCCGGCCGGACACTCCGCCGCGCAGACCCCGCAGCCCCGGCAGACCTCGAGGCGCACCTCCGGCTTCGCATCCGAGAGCGTCACCGCCCCGAAGGGGCAAAGTTCGACGCACGCCAGGCAGCGCCGGCAGGCCTCCGGGATGATCCTGGCCACCATTTCGCCCGCCAGCAGTTCCGTCTGGAACAGAATCCCGGCGGCCCGAATCGCCGCGGCCTGGGCCTGGGCGGCGGTCTCCCCCAGGCTCTTGGGATAGTGGGCCACCCCGCAGAGAAACACCCCTTCGGTAGCCGAGTCCACCGGCCTGAGCTTCTGGTGGGCCTCCTGGAACCAGCCGTCCAGGGTCTGGGCGACCCGCAATTGCTGGGCCAGGTTATCGCTCCCCGCCGCGGGTTCGATCCCCGTGCTCAAGACCACCAGGTCCGCAGGCAGGGCCACTGCCTGGTCCAAAAGCTCATCTTCCACCCAGACCGTGAGGGGCCGCCGCCGGGCCGCGGCCACCCGAGGCGGCCGCGCCGCCTCAAAGGGAATGAACGTCACCCCCTGGTCTTTGGCTTTCACATAGTAACTTTCCCGAAACCCATAGGCCCGGAGGTCCCGGTAGAGGATGGTAATCCTCATCAGGGGATAGCGTTCCTTGAGCAGCAGGGCGTTCTTGAGGGCCTGGGAGCAGCACAGGCGGCTGCAATAGGGGTGGTCCGGCTCCCTGGACCCCACGCACTGGATCATCACCACCTGCCGCACCTTGGGCAAATCCAGGTCGCAGAAATTGATCTTCCCCTCCAACTCCCGCTGGGTGAGCACCCGGGGGTCCTCCCCGTAGAGATAGCGGCCCTGAGGCCGAAACTCCCGGCCGCCGGTGGCCACAACGATGACCCCGTGCGACAGTTCCCGCTCCTTCAAGCCGTCCAGGGTGAGGCGGCGCACCGTGCTCTTAAACTGGCCCACGTGCCCCGTGAGCTTAATCAGTTCGGTCTGGATATGAACTTCGATGTTGGGGTGGCGGTAGACCGCGGCCTGGAGCCCGTGGAGAAATTCCTGCGGGTCCGGGCCTTCCAGGGTAAAAAACAGTTCCCGGGCCAGGCCACCCAGGGAATTCTGCCGTTCCACCAGGTAGGTGTGAAAGCCCTGGTCCGCCAGGGTCAGGGCCGCGCTTAAGCCCGCCACGCCGCCCCCCAGCACCAATGCCCGGGGAATCACCGGAAAGCTCTGAGGCTGGATGGGCGTAAGGACCGCCGCCCGGGAGACCGCCATGGCGACCAGGTCCAGGGCCTTGGTAAGGGCTGCCGCCGGCTCCGTCTGATGGACCCAGGCGCATTGCTCGCGGATATTGGCAAAGGCAAAATAGCCCGGGTTGAGGCCGGCCGCGGCCAGAACCTCCCGGAACACCCCTTCGTGGGTCCGGGGACTGCAAGCGGCCACCACCACCCGGTTGAGCCTTTGGGTCTGGATGGTCTCCCGCATCCGGGTGGTGGAATCCACCGCGCAGGAAAACAGGTTGTCTTCAACGTGGGCGACCCCGGGGAGCTGCGCCACGGCCGTGGCCAGTTTCGCCAGGTCGATGGTCTTGGCGATATTGGTGCCGCAGTGACAGAGGAAGACCCCGATCCGAGGCGGCAAATCCGCCACCCGGCTTAAAGCCGGCTGCGTCTTGGGGGCCCAGGTGCGGCTGGCGGTGGTCAAGAGGCGCGAGGCCACCGCGGCCGCGGCGCTGGCGGTAGTCACGGATTCGGGGATGTCCATGGGTTCCCGGGCGGCGCCGCACACCAGCACTCCCGGCCGGGCGGTGGTCACCTGGAGCAACGGCGAGGTCTTGATGAACCCGTGCTCATTGAGCCCCAGCCCCAGGCGCCGGACCCACGCCGGCAGGGTTCGCCCGGGCCTAAGGCCCACGGACAAGACCGCCAGGTCAAAGGGCTGTTCCCGGGGCCGCCCGTGGGCGTCGGTAAAGCGCACCAGCACCCCGCCCTGGGGCCGGGGAGTTACGGCGGTCACCCGGGAGCGGACCAGGGCGACGCCGTGACCCCGGGCTTGCTCCAGATAACCTTCATACCCCTTGCCCTGGGCCCTCAGGTCCATGTAAAAAATGGTGGATTCCACCTTTCCGGCGCTGATTTCCCGGGCGACCAGGGCTTCCTTGAGGCTGGCCATGCAGCACACCGTCGAGCAATATGCCGCGCCGGCCTGGGGGTCCCGGGACCCCACGCACTGGATGAATGCCAGGCGGGAGGGTTCGGTGTGATCCGACGGCCGCACCAGCTTGCCCCCCTGGGGACCGGTGGCGCTCAGCAGCCGCTCGAACTCCACGCTGGTCACCACGTCGGGATGGCCATACCCGGGGAAATCACCGGCCGGCGCCGGGGCCGCACCCAGGGCGAGGATGATGGCCCCCACGGACTCCGTCCATTCCACCGCCGCCTCTTTTAGATTTATGGCCCCGGCCGGGCAGACCTTGATGCAGGCCTCGCAACTCTTCCCCCGGAAAATCCGGCAGGCCTCCGGGGTGAGGTAAGCCGCCTGGGGGATGGCCTGGGGGAAGGGCACGTGAATGGCCTTGGTCTGGCTGAGCCCGAGATTATACGGGTCCGGGAGATTCTGGGGGCAAACCCGGGCGCACTCGCCGCAGCCGGTGCATTTGCCCACGTCCACGAACCGGGGCCTCCGGCTCAGGAGGACCTGAAAATCCCCGGCCCGGCCCTGGACCTCGATGGCCTGGGTGGACGTCTGGATCGTGATCAGGGGATGCCGGGAGATTTCCAGCATCCGGGGGCTCAGGATGCACATGGCGCAGTCGTTGGTGGGGAAGGTCTTGTCCAACTGCGCCATCCGGCCGCCGATGGAGAAGCCCGCTTCCACCAGGGTCACCGGCAGCCCGGCGGCGGCCGCCTCCAGGGCGGCCTGGATGCCGGCAATGCCGCCGCCCACCACCAGCACCCGGGGGTGGGCCACCCGATCTAATGGCCGGATCGTGGCCATCACACGCACGCTCTCCTTTAAACAGATCGTCGAGTTCCCGTAGGGGCGGCCCGCCGGGTCGCCCCTACGAGGCTGGAACATATTTCATGCTGCCATTAAAAATACCAGGCTAATCCTCTTCACCGGCTAACCGGGCCAGGGCGTCTTTCACCTCCAGCTCTTCAGGCCCGGACAGGATTTCGCCGATGAGGCGCCGCCTGAGTTCCTGGATCAGCCGCTCCCCCCGCGCCAACCGGGCCGCCCGCGCCGGGCTGATGAAGCCGTCCCGGAGGGCCAGATGCCTCAGGCCCTGGATAATATCCAGAAAACGCACGTCCTGGGGGCACTGAAAGGAGCACCGGGCGCAGCCGGCACAGTGCCAGAGGGCCGGAGAACTCAGCAGGGCCGCCCGCTGGCCGTAGAGCACCTGGCGGATGATTTGGCTGGGGCTGAAGCCCGGCGTCAGTTCGCTCACCGGGCAGGTGGCGGTACAGACCCCGCAGGCAAAGCAGCGCCAAAGGTGCTGACACCCGGGCTCGGCGGCTACCTCGTCTTTGAACTGGGGATCCAGATCCTGAAGGTTTACGGTTTCGGTCATAAGGAGCCTTTAGCGGTTAGCAGTGAGCAGTGAGCAGTGAGCAGTGAGCAGTTAAAAGATAACTATCAGAAATATCCATGGGCGATAAATTCATCAGTTCAATAAGGTTGCGGTTTATGCCGGGTGGTCTTGCGCCTGGTATCTTTCGGCAGCGCCAGGCTTTAGCCTGAGGCGGCGCCGGCGAGACACCCTCGGCGATCACAGTATTAACTCACTGCTCACTGCTTACTGCTCTAAAACAACTCAATGGCCTCGGTGGGACAGTACTCGGCGCACTTGCTGCACTTCTCCGCCGCCTGGACCAAGCGAGTGCACAGTTCCTGGTGGACTATCACCACGGTACCGTTGACCATGTGGAAGACCACCTGGTCCTGGGGGCGGGGTCCCTTGCCCAGCCGGGCCGCATCGCAGTTTCCCAGGTGGAATTCGCACATGGCCACGCAGATGCCGCAGCCGGTGCATTTTTCCGGGTCGATGCGCATCCCCGCCGCCGCGGCCAAGGGCCCCAGGAGTTCGTGCAGGGCCTCGATAAACCCGGCATAATCGGGCTCGTGAAGGACCGGGCAGTCCTCCGGGGCCGCCTC
>PEWM01000246.1:5752-7061 GCA_002779455.1 Deltaproteobacteria bacterium CG07_land_8_20_14_0_80_60_11 | reverse complement strand
CCCGATACCGGGCATTCATGCTCGCACATGCCGCAGCCGATACACCTGGCGGCGTCCACGAAAGGCCGCGACAACCGCACCACGATATCTACCCGGGCTTTGTCTGCCGCCAGGCCGCCGGCGGCCAGGGGGCGCTCCAGGGTCAGCCTGGTCCCAGCCAGGCCGGTAATGCGCCGGAGCGCGGCCTCGGGCTGCCCGGCCGGGCGCAGATAGTAGTCGCCGCTGGCCAGGTTCGCCCCGGTGGGGATGGCGGCCGCCAGGTCCACCGATGGTCCCTGAATCCTGGCCGGGAGGGCCTGGCCGTCCCGGATGGTCTCGAACGTGGTGCGGATGAAGATGGCCTTGGGGCTCACCGGGCACAATTCCTGGCAGACCAGGCAGGGCCGGTCCATGGCCCAGGGCAGGCAGCGGCTGCGGTCCACGAAGGCCGTGCCCATACGGATCGGCCCCTGAGCGGCGAACTCGCCCAGGCCAAGCTTTTCGTCGAGGCTTAAGGGGCGGACGGCCGCGGTGGGGCAGACCTGGCCGCAGGCGATGCAGTTGGGCTGGCAGCCGCTGCGGCCGATGCGGTAGTTGACGGCCGGGGTCCACAGGCCCTGCACCCCCGCCTCCAACAGGGCGGGCTGGATGATGTTGCCGGGGCAGATGCGCATACATTGGCCGCACCGGAGGCAGCGGGCCAGGAAGCGCGCCTCGTCCAGGGCCCCGGGTGGACGGATGAGGCTGGGGTCGCGGCCCGCCCCGGCCAGCCCGCCGACCTCCCACATGGAGGCCACGAGCAGCCCGGCCCCGGCCACGATAAAGCCGCGCCGGGACAGGTCCGGCAATCCGACCTCACCGGCCGCGGAGGGAAGGCCCGCAAAGGTGACCCGCCCGGCCGGGCAGCGATCCAGACAGTTCATGCACAACACGCACTCGCCGGCGATGAATTTTCCCGAGGGACGGCAGGCCCCTTCACAGTATTCCTCACAGATACGGCAATCGCCGCACTTATCCGCGGTCTCGCCGATGCGCCAGGGGGAAAAGCGGCCCAACAGGCCGAACAGCGCCCCGAGAGGGCAGACGAATCGGCAGAAGAACCGGGGCAGGACCAGGTTCAGGCCCACCACCCCGAGGAACACGACCCCGATGAGCCAGGCCGAGGCGTAAAAACGCGGCTCGCCGCTGAGCCCGCCCAAGCCGTTATCGGCTAAAGGGAGCAGGGCCAGGTTGACGCTGCGGTGCAGCAGGGGCAGCGGGTCGATAATCCCGGTCTGCACCGACCCTATCCAGGCCAGGGCCAGCAGGAAGGCCAGGAAGTAGTATTTCA
>PEWM01000246.1:235-5743 GCA_002779455.1 Deltaproteobacteria bacterium CG07_land_8_20_14_0_80_60_11 | reverse complement strand
ACCGGCGGTGGCGATTGGCCTCCACCCGGCCGGCCAGGTTAAGCCCCCGCCGCGCCACCCAGCCGGTTGCCTGGTTGATCGTGCCCAGAGGACAGGCAAAGCCGCAGAAAAACCGGCCCACGACCAGGGTGCCCACGATGGCGACCAGGGACCAGGTCAGGGTCGCATAGAGCGTGCCGGTGGCCAGGACCGTGGCCAGGGCAGTCAAGGGGTCCAGGTCCAGGATCCAGTTGATGGGCCAGCCGCGCCACTGCCACCAATTCGCCCCCAGGGTGGCCGTGATGCAGAACCACAGGAAAATTACCAGGAAGAAGACTTGGCTGATGCGGCGGACGGTGACGATGCGCATGAGGGGTTGCCCATGACTTAAGCGCTGGTGTTAAGCAGCACCGGGTTGAGCCGGCGATAGTCGGCGATGCCCGCCCCGGCGTGCTCCGCCATAAGAATGTAGGGGACATCGGCCAGGGTGCGCCCCAAAAGTTCCAGGCCTACCGCGTCGGCGGCCACGGGGTCGGTGGACACGACCATCGTGCCGGTGTCCTTCAGATCGGACAGGGACCCGCCGGTGGGGCCGTTGGTCATCATGCTCACCGTGCCGTCCAGGACGCACAGGGTGGGCTTGAGCAACTGGGACAGCTCAGTGATAATGCCGTTGATGTCCTGGTGGAAGACGTTGCGCCGCCCGCCCAGGAAGCCATAGAAATTCTTGAGGGTCATGGAGGCCCCGGCGCGTTGATGGTCCTTGACCGGGGAGACCACCATGACCTTGTTCACGCCCGTGAAGGCCCCGGCCATGACCGGCCAATTCTGGAGGAGCTTGCCCCCGGGCAGGCTGACGGGCACAAACAGGGCGGGCCGGGGGGCGATGACCCTGGCCCCGGCGGCCCGGGCGGCCGCGGCCAGCCCGGTGATCTCGAAGCAGCTGTCGGGATTATTGATGGGATTGTCCGTCACCAGCACCTGGGCCGCCCCGGCCTTGAAGCACAGGCCGGCCACGGCGGCGAGCGTCTCCGGGTGGGTGGTGGCCCCCAGGGAGGCCGGGGTGGCGAAGGCGGCGTTGACCTTGATGAGCACCCGGTCGCCCTTGCCGATGAAGGCCTCCATCCCTCCCAGGGCCTTAACCCCCCGCTCGACCATCACCGCCCGGTCCGTGCCCCGGATGATGGCTATTTTTGCCTGCCCCACGGCCATGGCGCGCCGGCTGAAATCCCCCAAACCGGTCAACGCCTTCTGTCCCTCGGCCGGGGCGGGGCCTTTCGGGTCATACAGGGCCAGGCCCAGGCCGCAGGTTCCCAGGGCCACGGCCGAGGCGTACCCCACCCGCTTGAGGAAATCCCGGCGGTTCAACCCGCGGGTCTGTATCTTTTTTCCGTCCGCGGGTTGTTTCACGGCTTCCCCTTGAGCGCGTTCCGCAATTGGGCGGCGAGTTCCAGGGCCGCAGCTAGCGAGGTCGCGTCGTGTACCCCGGCCAGCGTCCGCCCTTCGACAAAAACTATTTCAAACGAGTTATCCAGGACGAGCACCGGGAGGTCCCCCGGCGAGCCCGGAGCCTGGACCTTCTGGTAACCGTTGGCGGCCAGAAAATCCAGGTAACGCTTGGCCTCTGCTTGGGCCTGTTCCAGGGTGTCGCGTACCGCGATAAATGCCGTAGCTTTCCCGCCCTTCAGGCTGTATTCCCCGGTGAACACGTTGTTCAAACCCTCCAGGCAGAAGGTGTCGGTGGGGCACAGGCGCACGGTTTCCCGCACCAGGCCTTCCTCGGGAAAAAGTGCGGCCGCATCTTGCGTTTCGCCCGCGGCGGGAAGCTTGGCCAGGAGCGCTTTGGCGTAAGCCTCCAGGGAGCGGTGCAGCGCCGCCGAGGCCCGGTCGGCCACGATCTCCACATAATACTGCCCCTGAGTGAAGAACAGGGCATTGGCCGTGGCATAGGCATTGGGCGTCAGAGAACTGCCGGGGGAACCCGGACGGCGTTGACCGCTGAACACGGCAAAGGCATTGGGGGCTGAACCCATATCGTAGAGCAACACCTCCACGTGCGCCCCGCCTGGATCACCCAAACCGAAGCTGCGGCAGGACATTTCCTTGAAGCCCGCGGACAGGTAAAGCTCGGCCTTGCCGTCGATCTTGTCGGAGAGGGTTTCCGGGCCGTAGCTCTGGGTGGGGGCCAGGGGCGCGAAGCCCTCGACCTCGGGGATCAGCGCGGCCGTGGCGGCCTGGGCCGGGCCGGCAACGGCCTGGGGCCGGCCCGTAAGCTCAGGAGCGCGCATGGCCACGATCACC
Source organism: Deltaproteobacteria bacterium CG07_land_8_20_14_0_80_60_11 (assembly GCA_002779455.1). GTDB lineage: Bacteria > Desulfobacterota > Desulfobaccia > Desulfobaccales > 0-14-0-80-60-11 > 0-14-0-80-60-11. The sequence continues at coordinate 3,463 of PEWM01000246.1, read as the reverse complement.
GCGGGGTTGAAGCGGGACTGCTGGATGAACAGCCCGACGGCGATCAAGCCCAGCACGGCTAAAATCCCGTAACCGGTCAGCTTCTGGGCGGCGCCCACCTTTGCCTTTCTCCGTGCCATAAATCTTCCGAAGCGGCCAGCCTATGGGGAGATTTTCTTCTTCTGTTCTTGAAAAGTTATGAGAATTTGGTGGCACAGGCGTCTCGCCTGTGCAGAATAAAGGTGCGCACCGCGCACCCTACACGGCGGGCGGGACGCCCGCCCCACCAGATTTTTCATATGTTACAGGTTGGGCAAACTGCTCCACCTTCGAGTTCCCAGCCGCCCGCCTCCGGTCTAGCAGGCGACCAGCGCCGCCACCTGCTTCGCCGCGTCCAGCATGTCGGCGGCCACGGTGAAGGTGAAGCCGGATTGGGCCAGGATCTCCCGGCCCTGCTCCACGTTGGTGCCTTCCAGGCGCACGATGATGGGCACCTGAACCTTAACCTGTTTCACCGCCTCCACCACGCCGTTCGCCAGGACGTCGCACCGCAGGATGCCGCCGAAGATGTTGATGAGCACCCCCTTGACATTGGGGTCGCCCAGGATGATGCGGAAACCGTTGGCCACCATTTCGGCGGAGGCCCCGCCGCCCACGTCCAGAAAGTTGGCGGGGTCGGCCCCGGCGGCCTTGATCAGGTCCATGGTGGCCATGGCCAGGCCCGCCCCGTTCACCATGGCCCCGACGTTGCCGGTGAGGCGGATGTAGTTCAGGTGGTGCTTTTTGGCCTCGTGCTCCAGCGGGTCCATTTCGTCCGGGTCTTCCATGGCCGCCAGGTCGTGGTGCCGGAACATGGCGTTGTCGTCCAGGTTGAGCTTGGCGTCCAGGGCCAGCAGGGCCCCGCCCTTGGTGACCACCAGGGGGTTGATCTCCGCCAGGGAGCAGTCCAGGTTGACGAACAGGCGGTAGAGATTCTCGATGAAACTGGTGGCCGGACGGATCAGGGCGGGGTTGAGGCCGATCCCGAAGGCCAGGTTCCGGGCCTGGTAGGGGAAGAAGCCCGCGGCCGGGTCTATGGCCTCTTTAAATATCCGCTCCGGGGTCCGGGCCGCCACTTCCTCGATCTCCATGCCGCCCTCGGCGCTCATCATAATCACCGGCCGGCCCGAACCGCGGTCCACCACCATCCCTAAGTAGAGTTCCTGGGCGATGTCCTGGGCCTGCTCCACCAGGACCTTGTTGACCACCTTGCCTTCGGGGCCGGTCTGGGGCGTGATTAGGGTCATGCCCAGGATCTGATCGGCCACGCGCTCCACTTCCTCAAGGGTGGCGGCGGCCTTGATGCCCCCGCCCTTGCCCCGGCCCCCGGCGTGAATCTGGGCCTTGACCACAAAGGGGCCTTCGGCCAATGCTGCCGCCACCTGCCGGGCTTCCCGGGAGGTCGCGGCCACGCTGCCCTGGGGCGCCGGCACGTTGAACTTCTTGAGTAAATCTTTCGCCTGATATTCGTGAATTTTCATGGGAGGTCCTTTTTCCGGTTATTTCTGCAGAAGGGTTATCTTTATTAATTAAACCAGTCGGGGAGGTTTATCAATGGAAAATCGTCCGGATTTCGCCTTCCCCCCTTTATAATGAGTCGCAATCACAACGCGCCGCATTGTAGGGGCGCACCCGCGTGTGCGCCCTCAATTCAGGGCGGACACATGGGTCCGCCCCTACAGAAAAATTGCCGTTTGTCTGCGACTTGGTATTAATAATGCGTTGTAATCAGCCTTTCCCGAGCCTAACCGAGGGCGGCTGTTCCACATTTTCATGTTCTTTTCTCGTTCCCAAGCTCCAGATTGGGAACGCAGATTTTACCCCAAGCTCTGCTTGGGGACATCGAGATATTCCCTGCAAGCTATTTAAATCAGGCGATTGTTAACGCCAAGCGGGAGCTTGGCAGACAAGGTGGTTCCCAAGCAGGAGCTTGGGAACCAGGAGTCGAACCAGGAGTCCCTCTGCGAAAAGCCATTTTGTCATCTTGAGCGCCATTTTGTCATCCTGAGCGAAGCGAAGGATCTCGCATTTGGAGATTCTTCGGTCGCTCCGCTCCCTCAGAATGACAGCTATGGGACTTTCGCAGAGGTCTCAATCTTCGTTTCACATGAAACCAACCATCTCATTAATTTTCTGATATTACAAATCTTTTTAACCGAAAACCGAAAACCGTCTTGCGGCCCGGCCGGCCGGAGCCCAAATAAAAAACCCCGCGCCGGGAGAAGGCGCGGGGCCGGGTTGCTTCCCGTAAATTGGTTTAGCCTTCTTTCCTGGCCCTTCTCCAGCCCAGGCCGACCAGGCCCAGGATACCGCTGCCCAGCAGCAGGACCGAGGGGGACAGGGAGACGGCATTCACATGGTCCATCAACCACCACTGATCATCCGAAGAACCTTTTGTGAATGTAACATTATCCACCCCGATAAAATTTATCGGTGTAAGAACCATGCCAGTGGCGGAGAGGTTCACATCCAAAGTGTATAGCTCAGTAGCTCCAAGGTAACCTTTCAGGGTAACTAAAGTAGCCGACCAAGATTGAAACGCGTCGTCCTGACTCCAGGACCTGAAGTAAGCGCTCACAAGGTTAATGGTGCTATTGAAGTTAATGGTCATCACTTCTGACCCGTTGCCATTATAGGCCGCATTGGGAAGGGAGGGGAAATCGCCAGTATTATTATAGGCAGATTTAAAGGAGTCGTTTGTAACAACTTCCCAACCTCCTCCCCAGGTCCACCCCTGATAGTCAGAAGGAACAGGCCCCCAAACTGACCCGTCCGTAGCAGTGTATGGGGTAGGAAGATCATCGAAATTAACGATAGTTACCAGCGCCATCCCCGGCAGGCAGATGACCAGCGCCATGGCTACCATCATCAAAAGTTTAGTTCGTTTCATTGTTTCCCCTCCAAACGTAAATTCAGATGCAATTTTCTCAACTTCCCATTCTCGTGATTGAATGGTTCGACCGGCAGAATCCCTACCCATGCAGAAATGGTTTTTCAGATTGCCGGCGGTCTCTGTTCCGTCCCGTTTCAGGCGAGGCCTAAGTCAGTCCGGTCCCTGTATGGCTTGCCCCGTCCGGTCAGATTCTTTGGGGCGCCCGCCACCGTTCCTCGCCTGCAAAACCGCGGCCCAGGCCAGGAACCCCGCGCCGGGAGAAGGCGCGGGGCCGGGTTGCTACCCGTAAATTGGTTTAGCTTTCTTTCCTGGACCTT
>PEWM01000246.1:0-206 GCA_002779455.1 Deltaproteobacteria bacterium CG07_land_8_20_14_0_80_60_11 | reverse complement strand
GCCGGAGCCCAGGAGCAGGACCGAGGGGGGCAGGGGGACGCCGCTACCGCCATACTGATATGCATAGCTATACCCCTCTAAACTCACGTTGTCCCCGGCCACCAGATCATCCAGGGTAACGAGGACGGACGCGCTTTTACCTAGCCTGGAAACGGTAAAATCAGGCACCGCATTCGGATAGCTATACCGGTAATCGGCCAGGACCT
>PEWM01000164.1 GCA_002779455.1 Deltaproteobacteria bacterium CG07_land_8_20_14_0_80_60_11 | reverse complement strand
CCCAGGGATAGTCTTGGGTTTCGGCCAGGAAGATGAGGCGGTCCGGGTCTGAAAGCCGCACCTCCCGGAACAGGCCGTCCGCCGCCAGGAAGCGGGGGCGGTTGAAGGTGCCGGGGTTGTGCAACCTGTGGGGCGGGGCCAGGCGCCCTCTGACCACCAGGGGTGTGCCTACCGGCGGGGGCTCCGGCGCCGGGGCCAGCACCAGGAGGTTGCCGGCTACGGGCCGCCAGCCCCAGGGACTCCGCCAGGCGACGGCCGCCATGAAGAGCTGGACCCGGTCCCCCGCCAGCTTGCCGGGCCGGTTCAGATGGCCGAAGAGGGTCAGGTTCTGGTGCTGGGGCAGTTTGGTGAGGTGTCCGGGAGGAAAATCCGGCTGCCAGGCCTGTTGGGAGAAGGCCACCCCCAGGAGCCCGAAAAAGATCAGGGGCAGGAAGCGGGCCGGACGCCGTTGCCACCAGAGGAGCGCCAGGGCGACGTAGAGCGCGACCCCGCCCGCCAGCAGCCAGGGCTCCGGCAGGCGCAGGCCCCAGGCCGGGGCCGCCATCCCCGCTATCAGGGCCAGGGTTACCGGCGCCAGGGGCCGGGCCACCGGCCGGGCCACCAGGATGGCGCCCGGCCGGTGCGGCTCCCGGGGGGCAGTGTTTAACTTTTCCTGGCTGGCTGCCGATGCATAAAAAAACATGCAGGACCATCCATGGTCGATGGCTGAAAAAAATTAACTGTTTAATATTACACCGCATTATCTGGTTTGACAAATAATCTTTATAAAGGCGGTTAATTTATTTTGAAAAATTATTAATAATGATGGTTTCTGGTTACAAAAAGCTCACGCAAAAATTTTTCAAACAATCATTCATGGGCCTTTGGCCCACCCGCAAATTATGAAAAGATATGTAGGGCGGGCATTGCCCGCCAGGGGGGGCAGTGCGCACCCTACGCAAGCACAGGCGGGACGCCTGTGCCACCAATTTAAAGAACTTTTCAGAGCAGGGCTTCCGAGGCGGTGGGGCCGGGGAGGCGAGGCCACGGTGGGTCGCCAATCTCCGGGGGGCCGGCTGGGACAACGGCGCAATAGTGCAAAAATGTTCTTGGATTCGACAATAAGACTCAGGTCTGGCCGAGAAAAAATTAAGTGTCGGCCCAATTTGTTCTTGACAAAATCGCGCCAATATTGAATAAAATTAAAGTTATGAGGAGAATTTTATTTATCCTGGCCGTGATTTTGATGCAGGCCGCCCTGGCGGGGTCATCCCTGGCCGCCCCCAAGATCCTGTCCCGGGACGGCAGCCTGGTCATAGAAAACCCCGGCTCCAAGGCAGCCAAGAAAAACCCGGGCTCGGACGATACCCTCTACGAGCTCCTGGGACAGGAAGTGCAGGTCTATATTTTCAACAAGAAGACCCGGGTCTGGCCCCAGGTTTATGGGCGCACCGTCCAGACTCCTTTTAGGGGAACTTTAAGCCTCAAGGATCCCCAGCTTGAGGCCTTGATCCGCAAGTATGCCCAGATCTACGGGGTTGACCCGACCCTGGTGCGGGCCGTGATGCGCCACGAATCGGGCTTCAATTCCACGGCCGTGTCTCCCAAGGGCGCCCAGGGGTTGATGCAGCTCATGCCGGGCACCGCCGCGCTCATGGGGGTGAAGAACCCCCTGGACCCGGAGCAGAACATCGCCGGGGGGGTGGGATATCTGCGGAGTTGCCTGGACCGGTTTCAGCACAATGTGCCCCTGGCGGTGGCCGCTTACAACGCCGGTCCGGAAAGCGTGGCCAGGTGCGGCGCCATTCCGCCTTACCAGGAGACCAAGGTCTTTGTCAACAACGTCATGGGGACCTATGCCGGCCCCAGCCAGATGAAAAACCCTGCCCCGGGCGATGCCCAGGCGTCCTCCCCTACCCCGGGGAAAGCCGCCAAATCACGCCCAAAGGATGCCAAGCCAGAAGACCTGCAGGCGGAGAAATCTCCTGCCCCCCCCCGCCGCCCCCGGCCCAAAATCATTGAGGTCAGGTCTTATAAGGTCAAATCCAAAGACGCCGCAACCGATTAGGTCGGTCTCGCATCCGGCCGGCCGCCTTTAACCCGCCGCCGGCCGCTCGCGGGAGGTGACCCCTCCCCTGCTTAGAAAAGTTCCTTAAAGCTTGTGTAGGACACCCGCCCTCGGGTGTCCCGGCACAGGCTGGAAAGCCTGTGCTACCGGCCTTTTCATTATTTTGAGAGAGCCGGAGGCTCATGGGCGACTGCCCTGAACGCTCCTTTCACCCCTGACCTTCTCCCGGCTGCGACGGCGCCTCCGGCCACTCCTTGAGGTGGAGGTCCCGCTGGGGGAAGGGGATTTCAATGCCGTTGGCGTTAAAGGCCTCCAAGATGGCGCTGTTCAGCTCATGGGTGGCGGGGGTGCGATCGCTGGGGATCCTCAGGTGCACCCAGACGGTGAAGTTCAGGGAGCTGTCGCCGTAGGCCTCGAAAAAGATCTGGGGCGGCGGCACTGCCACCACCCGGGGGTTGGCCTGGCAAACCTCGGTGATCAACTGCGTCACCTGGCGCACGTCCGAACCGTAGGCGACCCCCACCTTCAGGGTAAGGCGGTTAATGCCTGTCCCATAATGGGTCCAGTTGGCGACCTTGTTGGATACCAGTTCCGAATTGGGGATAATCAGGACACACCGGTCGAAGGTCTCGAAGATGGTGCTCCTCACCCGAATCTCCTTCACCGTCCCCCACTGGCCGTCGATCACCAGCATATCCCCCACCTTGATGGGTCTCTCGAACAGGAGAATGAGGCCGCTTAAGAAATTGTTGACGATGTTCTGGAGGCCGAAGCCGATCCCCACTCCCAGGGCCCCGGCCACCAGGGCCAGGTTGGTCAACGGAAATCCCAGGATATTCAGGGCGATCAACCCTGCCAGGATCAGGATGACGTAATGCACGGTGGTGGCGATGGTGTACTGCACCCCGGTGTCCAGGGCGGTGCGGGGGAAGATGCGCATGAGCATCAGCCCACGCACCAGCCGGGACAGGACGAACCCCAAATAAATCGCCAGGATGGCGCCCCCGACGTTCAGGGTGGTCAGCTTCACCGGTCCCAGGGCGGGTCCCCAGGTCGTCCACCGAAAGGCCCAGACCACCTGGTGCGGGGTGATCCCCCAGGAGTTGAGGGACCACAGAACCACCGCCGTCCCCAGGACGAGGGATAAGGCCCAGCGGCTGAAGACATAGATCCTGTGGATCAGCTCGGCCCTTTCCGGAAAGAAATGCGTGGCCCGGCCGGCTTCCGGATGCAGGAGGTGGCGGATGATGGTCTCCCCCATCAGCCACAGGAACCACAGGATCACCACGGCCAGCAGGGTCCAGACGGCCGCCTGGGCCAGGTACATGGACAGGTTCTGGAATCCCAAAAGGTCAGCCAGGATGATGACCACCAGCAGGAAAAGCAGCAGTCCCCGCAAAAACAGGCCCACCACCGGCTGGTGCAGCCAGGTGGGGGCCGACACCTGCGGCCAGAGCCGGGGCAGGTAGGGGCGGCGCAAGAGCCAGAAGCCCCAGACCAGGATACCGATCAGGAAAAAGTGTTCCACGAACAAACGGCTGGATTCGGGAAAATCGAGCCGGCCGGCGCTCTTGAGACCCAACATACCCAGGCCGAGGTACACCAGGAAAAGTTTCAGGGAGCGCCGGTAAAACCTGGCGGCGTCTCGATCCAGGGCCAGCACTCCCCCCGTCGTCTGGCCGGCAAAAAACCCCTGAACCCACTGGATAGCCAGATGCAGAGTCCAGAGCGTGACCAGAGCCAAAAGAATTAACTGGGCCGGGTCAGAGCCTATCAAGTCAAAGGTCCAAAAGAACAGCCCCAGCCATAAAATCAGGCCCAGCCCAAACAGATTGGCTATCAGGCCGCGCCCCAGGACATACAGGGGCAACAGGTGAATATCGGCAGCCCGCGCCCTCCAGGTTAGGAAGCGCCGGGTCACCAGGTCATTGAGCCGCCGGGTGCTCCACCCCAACAGCATGATGATACTGAGCAGGCCGAAAATAGGGGCCAGGCGCCCCCAAATAAAGGCGCTCAGGCGGCCTGAGGCCACCACGCCATTGAGCCAGTCCCAGCCCCGCTGGGGGATGACGGCCAGGCTCTTCCAGACCTGGACAACCTGCTTCCGGAAAGGAACCGCGGCCGCCGGCCGCTTCAGGAGCTGGCCCTTCCAGTCGGCCTCCAGTTGCTGCAACTGCGGTGTCAAGCCGGCGAGCAACTCCTGCTCCTGTTCCAGAAGCCGGCGCCGTCGTTCCAGTTGGGCCAGCACCCGGGTCAGCAGGCGGTCCCGGTCCCCCCCCAGGTTTAAATAAGTCAAAAAGGCTTGTTGCAGTCCCGGGGTCACCGCGGCGGGGTCCTTGCCCTGGATTATGTTGAGCTGGACTCTCAGGGTATTTTGCGATTCAACGTATCCTTGCTGGTTATTCTTGAGTTCATCGATTTCCTGGCTCAGGTCCTTGAGTTTTCCTTTGAGCGCCTTTTCCCTGTCGGCATATAAGGCCAGGAGTTCCTGCACCTGGAGCAGCGGGAGCCTTTGCAGGGCCATGGTGGCTTTCGCGGCGGCCACGGCAACCTGGAGGTTGTCCAGCTCTTTTTGGGTCTGGGCCAGGTCGGCCTCGGCGACCGGGACCCGGGATTGCCACGTCTTGAGGTTCTCCTGTAACTGGACAATACTTTGCTCAAATCCCCGGGGCAGGGTCTCGGGCGAGGCAATCCCTTGCTCCGGCTTCTCCGGTGGCGCCGCCTGGGCCCGAACCGACCCGGGAAAAGCTAATAATCCCGCGACGATCACCACCACCAGGAGCCGGTAAGGAGCATATTTCAGTGACATGGGCACTCCTTAGGTTTCTTCCTCATCTTTTAAGTATATAGGTAAAAGGCCCGATTTCAAACCTGCCGGCCGGCCACTCGGCCCCGCGGGGGCTCCGGGCCGGGATATTATGACGGCATACTCCCCATTAGGCAAGTTGGTGCAGCCGGAATCGGCTTAACCCCCCGCTTCTGGAGTAGGGATTCCCCGGTTGACAGATTTTTCACCCTGGCATACAGTTAATTTACCTCAGTTAGGTGAGGCTCCTGCATAAAAACAGGCCACTGCCCAGAAACGTCGAGAGACGCCAATGGGCCGAACAGGTACTGCCGGCTTAAGGTTTTACTTAATGTGGCTGAGTAAACCGACTCTACGTTATGCAGTGCCGAAGCTCCACGAGTGAGGAAGGTCGATTGCGCACCGTCTTATCAAGGGCCTTCCACCAGAGTGGCAAGGCCCTTTTGTTGTGCCGGGCCACCTCCAAGGAGGGGAAAGCATGGAAAAGTTGCGGGTACTAGGGGAATTCTTTTTCAGTCAGATCCGGGGGAAACCCATTTACGATCACCAGGGCCGGCAGGTGGGTAAGTTGCGGGACCTGGCCATTTCCTGGGAAGGTGACACCCCCCGGGTGACCGGGATCAAATACGCCAGGGACATCCAGGAGCATATACCGGTGGACCAGGTGGACCACATCAACGCCGACCATATCGGCCTGCTGCACGAACTGAATGAAGCCACCCTGGCGCCGCTCCAACCCGACGAAATCTACATGGGCAAGTGGCTCATGGACAAGCAGATCATTGACTTGAAGGGGTCCAAAGTCGTTCGGGTCAATGATATCCGGCTGTTTTGGCTCCAGGGCCGGGATCAGAAGCACCTCGTCCTCAACGCCGTGGATATCGGCTTGCGGGGTCTGGCCCGGCGTTTGGGGGTGGAATTTCTCTTTCGCCGCCTGGAAAATCACCTGGTCTGGTGGGAATTCATCCAACATCCGGAAGACAAGACCGGCAGTCTGAGGCTTAGCAAGGAGAAGCAATACCTGGATCAACTCCACCCGGCTGACCTGGCGGAGATCATCGAGGATCTGGACTACAAGAAACGAGCCGATTTTATCGAAGACCTGGACGTGGAGGTGGTGGCCGAGGCCTTCGCCGAAATAGAGTTGGATACCCAGATTGAGATCCTGGAGCACATGAATAGTCAGCAGGTTTCGGACCTGTTGGAAGAGATGCCCCCGGACGAAGCCGCGGACCTCCTGGCAGAACTGCCGGAAGAAAAATCCGTGGAACTCCTGAACCTGATGGAACCGGAAGAGGCCCAGGAAGTGCGGGAGTTGATGGTTTACGAAGAGGGCACCGCCGGGGCCCTGATGACCACCGAATACCTGGCCCTGTCGCCGGAGATCACCGTGGCGGAGGCCTTCACGCAATTGCGCCGGCTGGCGGCGGAGGCGGAGACCATCTATTACCTCTACCTGATCAAGGAAGACCAGAGCTTATGCGGGGTCATTTCCCTGCGGGAACTCTTGATGGCGGAGCCCGACGCTCAACTCCAGGATATCATGCAGACCCGGCTTATCTCCGTCCAGTCCCAGGACGATGAAAGGGAAGTGGCCGAAGCCGTGAACAAATACAGCCTCCTGGCCATCCCGGTAGTGGACGAGGAGAGCCGGATGTTGGGCATCATCACCGTGGATGACGTCCTGGAAATGCTCATTCCCGACCGCAGCAGCTTAGAGACCTTCGCCAATATATTTGTCAGCAAACGCGCCATGAGGTGAGGCGGCAGATGAAATCGCCAATTTTCCGTCGGCTCTTCCTCTTCCTGGCGATTATGGGGCCCGGCATCATCACCTCCAACGTCGACAATGATGCCGGCGGCATTACCACGTATTCCGTGGCCGGCGCCATCCTCGGTTATAAAATCCTGTGGGTCTTCCTCCCCATGATCGTCGCCCTGGTGGTCATCCAGGAGATGTGTACCCGCATGGGCGCGGTCACCGGCAAGGGTTTGGCGGACCTGATCCGGGAGCGTTTCGGCGTCCGCATCACCTTTTACGCCATGGTGGGCCTGCTCCTGGGAAACCTGGGCAACATCATGAGTGAATTTGCCGGGGTGGCGGCCAGCATGGAACTGTTCGGGGTGAGCAAGTACCTGTCGTTGCCCCTGGCGGCCCTGTTCATCTGGTGGCT
>PEWM01000123.1:3782-6854 GCA_002779455.1 Deltaproteobacteria bacterium CG07_land_8_20_14_0_80_60_11 | reverse complement strand
GCGGCGCTCCTTGTAGACCGCTACGGTCTTTTCCACACAGTCGTAGGGGCCGTTCAGGGCGATGATGGAGGCGATCTGAATGGGTTGGAACACCCCGTAGTCCAGGTAGCTCTTGATGCGGGTCAGGGCGTGGACCAGGCGCTCATTGCCCACCACGAACCCCATGCGCCAGCCGGGCATGTTGTAGCTCTTGGAGAGCGAGAACAGCTCCACCCCCACCTCTTTGGCCCCGGGCGCCTGGAGGAAGCTGGGGGCCTTATAATCGTCGAAGACCAGGTCGGCGTAAGCGAAGTCGTGGATGATGTACACGTTGTACTTCTGGGCGTACTCCACGATGCGCTTGAAAAAGTCCAGATCCACGCACCGGGTGGTGGGGTTGTGAGGGAACGAAATGATGAGCATCGTGGGCCGGGGCCGGATGAGTTCGGTGATGTTGCCCAGGTCCGCAAAAAAGTCCCGGTCGGGGCTCAGGGGGATACTCACCAGTTGCCCGCCGGAAATGACCACGGAGGCGGAGTGGATCGGATAGGTGGGGTTGGGCACCAGCACCACGTCCCCAGGCTCCACCGTGGCCAGGACCAGGTGGGACAGCCCCTCCTTGGCCCCGATGGTGGCGATGGCCTCCGTTTCCGGGTCGATGTCCACGTCGAACCGGCGCTTGTACCAGTCGGAAATGGCCACCCGCAGCTTGGTGCTCCCCCGGGAGGCCGAGTAGCGGTGGTTGGCGCCCTTGCCCGCGGCTTCGGTGAGCTTGTCGACGATGTGCTGCGGCGTGGGCAGGTCGGGGTTGCCCATCCCCAAATCGATGATATCCTCCCCCCGGCGCCGGGCCATCATCTTCAAGGCGTTGACCGTGGCAAAGACATAGGGGGGCAGACGTTTCATCCGGGGGAATTCTTCAATGGCCATGCGGATCTCCTTAGCGCTAAGAGGGCGATAATTCCAAGGAATTATTATCCCAAAGCCCCCGACTTGTCAAATGGGGAATTGGCCGGTGGCCGGGAAAGCCTGGACCGGGCGGGCGGGTTAACGGTTTACGGTGAGACGGTTCATCCGGAGGGCGCCGGTGACGGGATTAATGCCATGAGGCCATTATGGAGAGCTATCGCCCGACTTCTTGCAGGAGTTCCTTCCCTAGTCCAGAAGCCCGATGGCAACCTGATTCATTCCCCATTGAGCCCCGAGCAACCTGCTCCCAAGCATCCGGCTCAGTAATATCCGGCGTGGACAAGGCGCGGGGCAATTTGACCTTTATCTGGACCGGGTTAAAGACACCCTCATCCACCGGGAAGCCGAATTACGCGAGGATGCCGAGAGAATGGGGCTGGACTTTGGGATACTGGGGGTGCTGGAGAATTTCCGGGGCAGAATTCAGCAAAGGCTGGCGGACCTCCCCGCCGCCACGAGGCTGACGCCGTCAAGGCCCGGGCCGCGCTGGCCTGAACCCAGGGTCAAGAGGCCCCCCAAATTTCACCCGCCTGCCGCGCTTCAAAAAGATGCGTCGCCCGAGGGCCCGCCGCGCCTGACCCCGTAAGGCTGGCTGCCGGTCCGGGTGGGGGCTTTAGTGGGACGGAATATTTGGCTGATGCGGCTCCAAAAACCTGGAGCGCCCTGCCAGTGGCTGGCACGTTCGCCGGGCTGCCCCAACCCGCCGGCAGACGGCTGAATGGAAGACAGATTATCCAAGATTTGCATAAACGGGGTAAAATCATATCCTTCTCTTTTCAAAAACGCCAGGCGTTCCACTCCGTTAGCACAGGCGTTCACCTTCTGGCGGAACTCGGCATCTTCCTGCATCCGCTGGATAAACTCAACTCCGGTTTCCATGGCCACCTCCTTACCGGTTTTTCGGCATGGAGGTGAAAGAACTTGAATTTTAAGGCGTCGGCCACGTTATCCCGGCAGACCCCTGTTTGCCTTCCTCCTATCAAAGGCGGCCTGCCGGCTGGAAAATTCGGTTTTTGGGAAAAGTGGCAGCCAAAATGTAGGGCGGGCACTGCCCGCCGTTAAACGATGGTGGGTGATGCCCACCTTAATAATAGCCACGATTCATATTTTCCGGCAGTTAACAATGGTAGCAGAAACTAAAAAGGGGTCACGGCCAAAGACCGTAACCCCTTGAATTGGCTGGTAGGCGGTACTGGATTTGAACCAGTGACTTCCACCGTGTGAGGATGGCACTCTACCGCTGAGTTAACCGCCCGTGGTTGCTCTCTGGGAATGATATAATCCAAAAAGATTTTTTTGACAAGTCCCTGAGGACCTCCTTTCACGAACTTTTTGCTGGCCGGGGAAAGTGCGCCTAAAAAAGCCGGCGCCCGCCTTTATCCCTGCACCCCGGGCCCCGGTTCCCTCAGGGCGATGAGCCGCCAGGCCGGATGCCGCCGGATAATCTCGCCGGCCAGGTCCACCACGGTCTCGTGGGCGTCGATCAGGGCGGTGTCGCTGGTGGCGATGGCCCCGGGAAAGCCCGAGAGCAGCCGCTCCGGCACCGGCACCGCCTGGGCCCGGACCGACAGGCCCCGGGAGGCGAAAATTTTCCGGGTGCGCCGGGCCAGTTCGCCGCTCAGGCTTAAGGGGGCGTCGTAGAAGACCTCAACGGACCCGGTCGCCTGATCCGCCAGATAATCGGCCATGAGCGTCAGGACCCGGTCGGCGGCCGGCGACACCCGGAAGGCCCGGGAAACCTCGCCCACGTCCCGCACCCAGCCGTCGTCCGCCGCCACCAGGGGCAGTCCCCGGGCGGCGCACGAAAGGGTGATGAGGACGTTGTGGCCGTCCAGGGCCAGGGGGCGGCCTGGAACCTCCCGGAGCAGGCGGAGTTTGGCCCGGCGGGCGTCGGCCGGCTCAGGGGCGAAGACCCCCCGGTGTAGAAGCCGGCGGCCGATTTCATCCAGGCCATACCGGTTCCCCACCAGGCCCAGGGCCGCCTTCCGGGGATAACCCCGGGCCAGGAGAAAGCGGAAGTCGGCCGCGGCTTCCGGGAGGTTGGGCCACCTTTGGTTCATGCTTTAAAGTAGGGGTAGGGGCGGGTTTAAAACCCGCCCCGAGGCGTTTTTTCGTCCCCAAGCA
>PEWM01000123.1:3201-3757 GCA_002779455.1 Deltaproteobacteria bacterium CG07_land_8_20_14_0_80_60_11 | reverse complement strand
GTCCTATCAAAATTACTGATTGGCCTGGCCAACGGTCATCCCTGAAATGCTTATCGGTAAACGTCCTTCCGGTGGCCAACCTTGACTATCTGCACGAGCAGATCCTGATCTTCGATGGCATAAAGGATGCGGTATCGTCCTTGTCTCACCCGGTACTTATCCTGGCCCGATATTTTCTCGCTGCCGAATGGACGAGGGTCCTCAGCCAGTTTACTGATGCGCTCGACCACCCGCTGGCGATCCCGCTTCAACGGGATGGCTTCAATGTCTTTGACCGCCGAAGGCTTGATCAGCAGCCTAGATCTTGCCACGCTGCCTCAGGTCTTTCAGGACTTCCTCAAAAGGCAGGTTGGGTTCGTGGGCCCGCGCCGCGAAGGCGGCCAGATCCTCCACATCCTCAGCCAGACTGAGCTTTACAGCGTTATTGACCAGATCGGAAACCGACTGGTCCGTCTCCGCAGCCTTGAGCCGCAAAGCCCGGTGAAGGTCCGGATCGAAGTAAATCGTGGCTCTTTTCGGTGAGGTTTTCATGTCGTTATTGTATCATCTTAACGCT
>PEWM01000123.1:0-3122 GCA_002779455.1 Deltaproteobacteria bacterium CG07_land_8_20_14_0_80_60_11 | reverse complement strand
CCCTCGCCAGCTTCTCCCCCAGGGCCCGGGCGGCGGCCAGTTCCCCGGCATCGGGGATATACTTCACTTTGAAGCCCTCGTGGACCACCTTGAGTTTCATGGCCTCAAGCTCCTTGGTGATCAGGCCCACGGCCTGGCCGCTCCAGCCGAAGGAGCCGAAGGCCGCGGCCGCCTTGTTTTTGGGCGCCAGGCCCTTCAGATAGGTCAAAAACTCGCCCATGGTGGGAAACATCTGGTTGTTGAGGGTGGGGGAGCCGAACAGGAGCAGCCCGGCCTCCAGGACCTCGGTGACGATGTCGCTGGGGTGGGTGCGCCGCAGGTGGTGCAGCTGGGCCTCCACCCCCGCGTCCGTCAGGCCCTGGAGGAACTCGTGGGCCAGCAGTTCGGTGCTGTGCCACATGGTGTCGTAGATCACCAGCGCTTTGGGCTCCACCGTGCCGGCGGCCCAGCGCTGGTAGGCCCCAAGCACCCAGTCGATGTTCCGGCGATAGATGAGGCCGTGGTCCGGGGCGATGATCTTAAAGGTGAGGCCCAGCTGGGCAATCTTGGCGAAAAGCTGGGTGATCAGGGCGCCGAAGGGCATCAGGATGTTGGCATAGTACTTTTTCAGCTGCCGGGGATAGTTCATGGGGAAGGCGGGCAACCCGTCGTCAAAATGTTCGTTGGATGCCAGGTGGGCCCCGAAGGCGTCACTGGAAAAGAGGATCTGTTCCTCTTTGAGGTAGGTCATCATGGAGTCCGGCCAGTGGAGCATGGGGGTCTCCAGGAAGGCCAGGTTATATCTCCCCGTGGACAGCTCACTGCCGGTCTTGACCTCGACGAAGGGCCAATCCTTTTGATAATGGCGGCTCAGCCCCGCCTTGCCCATGGGCGAGCAGAAGAGTTTTTCCGGCTGCACCCGATTGATGACCTCGGGCAGCCCCCCGGAATGATCCATCTCCACGTGGTTGGAGACGATATAATCAATCTTCGCCGGGTCCACGATCTCGGCCACCCGGGCCAGCATCTCGGGCACGAATTCCTTTTTGACCGTATCAATGAGCGTGATGTGGTCGTCGACAATCAAATAGGCGTTATAGGTGGAGCCATCTTCGGTGAGATATCCGTGAAAATCCCGGATAGTCCAATCAATGGCGCCCACCCAGTAAATTTTCGGGGCCAGTTCTAAAGGCATATCAACCTCCAGGGGTATTCGCTTAATTAGTTATTTTAACCGAAAACCGAAAACCGAAAACCGCATTAGAGCCCTTCTTTGGCCAGTTCTTCCAGGAGGACTTTCTGCTTCTTGGTAAGATTGGCGGGGGTTTCCACAATGATGCGGACCAGTTGGTCCCCCCGGCTCTTGCCGTTGGCCGTGGGCAGGCCGTAGTTTTTGAGTCGCATCTTGGTGTGGCTTTGGGTGCCCGGCGGCACCTTGAGGCTCATGGTTTTGCCGTCCAGGGTGGGGACCGTCACCTTGGTGCCCAGGGTGGCTTCGCTCAGTTTGATCCGCCGGTCCACCAACAGATCGTTTCCCTCCCGTTTGAAGACCGGGTGTTCCACCTCTTTCAGCTTGACATAGAGATCGCCGGAGGGGCCGCCCAGGGGACCGGGGCTGCCCTTGCCGGTCAGGCGCAACTTCTTCCCCGGCAGCGTGCCCGGGGGGATTTTCACCGAGATCTTTTCCACCTGGCCATGATGGCTGAAGCTCACCAGTTTATCGGCGCCGAAGGCGATTTCGTGGAGGGTAATGGGCATTTCCACCTGGAGATCCTGGCCCTTGGGCGGCTGGACCTGCTCGTAGTGGACCTCGGGCCCGCCATGACGGAAGGTTCGGCCCCGGGGCCGGCCACCCCCCTGCCCCCCGAAGATCCGGCTGAAGAAATTGTCGGAGACGCCGCCATTAAAGATATCGCTAAAATCGAAACCCCGGAAGATGTCTTCCTGGGAGAATTTTTGTCTAAAGGCCTGAGAGCCGAACTCGTCGTATTCCTTCTTCTTTTCGGGATTACTCAGGACGGCGTAAGCTTCGCTGATCTGCTTAAATTTCTCTTCGGACTGTTTCTTGTCCCCCTTGGCTTTATCGGGATGGTGCTTCATGGCCAGTTTCCGGTAAGCCTTCTTGATTTCGTCGGCAGTGGCCTCCCGGCTCAGTCCCAAAATTTGATAATAATCATTCTCCGCCATGTTATTTCTCGCTATTCCGTTGAGGGTAATTTAACTTAATTATAATTCCGGGGCGATTTTTGTCAAGGCGATTTGCCATATAACCTTTCTATTTTATTGGAAAAATCTTATAAACCCCCATCTCCCCTGAATTCCTTCTTGATTAATTATTCCCTTTCTGGTAAAAAGCTAGTTCAATGTAAGGTAGCGCAGTATTGACCCAGCGATGAGCTGGAAATCTTATTTGGAGCAAGGAGGTTTGGGCATGACGGCTTTGGTAGGCGGACTGGTCGCACTGGCGCTGGGATTGATCGGCCTGGGTATGTGGTTTGGGGATTTCCTCACCCTGCTGAAGGGGGCGATCCCCTTAATTCTCCTCCTGGGTGGCGCTCTGGCCGTATATTTAGGTTTCGAAGAAACCAAAGATAAGTTCTTTAAGAAACCCGAGACCCCGGCTTACGAACCTCCCAAGATGGCTGAGGCCGAAGTGGAAAAATATAAGGCGGAAGTTGATCGCCTGAAATCAGAAATCGAAGAACTCAAAAAATAATCCCAACGCCCAGCCAGGTTTCAAACCCCCGGTTCCGCATGGGAGCCGGGGGTTATCTCCCCGGAAGTCACCCGGACCATTTCCCCAGTGGCGGTGAGCAGGAGCAGGGCTCCGTCTGGAGCTATGTCTGTGGCCTGGCCGGAAATTTCCCGGGGTCCCTGACGCACCGTGACCGCCCTCCCCAACGTCACGGCGGCGCGCTTCCACTCTGCCAGGATTTCCGGAAACCCCTGGTTTAAAAACCGGCCGTACAGCTCCTCGAATTCCTCCAGCCAGGCCTGCAGAAGCTTCACCCGGGAAAACGCCCTCCCAGTCGTTAGGGTCAGGGAAGTGGCCGTCGCGGCCAGCTCGGGAGGAAACCCCGGGTTGTTGACATTCAACCCCAAACCCACCACGACATGGCGGATGCGGTCGCTCTCCGTCTCCA
>PEWM01000125.1 GCA_002779455.1 Deltaproteobacteria bacterium CG07_land_8_20_14_0_80_60_11 | reverse complement strand
CAGGTGGAGAAGCTATCTGCCGTTGGTCATGGCCGTGTTATTTATCCTGGCCGTGGCGCATTTCCGGTATCCGTTCGCCAACCACGGCCTGGATCTGGCCTGGGATGCCGGCTGTCTGGCGATGGCGCTCCTGGGCCAGGTGGTCCGCTTCTTTACCGTGGGGTTTGTCCCCCGGGGGACCTCGGGCCGCAATACCCGGGGGCAGGTGGCGGACACCCTGAACACCACGGGCATGTACGCCGTGGTCCGGAACCCCATTTACCTGGGCAACTTTATCATCTGGTTCGGGCTGTCCCTGTTCATGAAATCGGTGTGGTTCACCACGGTTATCAGCCTGTTTTTTACGATATTCTATGAACGGATCATCTTTCGTGAAGAAGCTTTTTTGCGGGATAAATTCGGCGACGCATTTTTACAGTGGGCCGAGAAGACCCCCGCCATGATTCCCCGGTTTAAGAATTGGCGGCCGCCGTCCCTGCCCTTCTCCTTTAAATCGGCAATTAACCGGGAATACGGCACCTTTTTCGCTATCATCACCACCTTTACGGTCCTGGAATTGCTGGCCGGTCTGTTCAACTATGGAACATTGAGGATCGATGCCATCTGGGTAAAGCTCTTTATTTTCAGTGGAATTCTCTATCTGACGATAAGATATCTGAAGAAAAAGACTAAGGTTTTGGCCACGGATAACCGTTAAGAGCCGTTTTCCCAAGGAATTATGGCGGGCAATGCCCGCCCACATGTTTGCCACTTTTTTCGAGTTCATCAAGGTTGTGATTCTTTACTAACTGCTGACTGCTAACTGCTAACTGCTGACTGCTAAAATATGAGCCTGATCTTTTACGCTGACAAATGCATCGCCTGCGGCCAGTGCGTGGAGGCCTGCCCGTTCGGGGTCTTACGGCTGGAGGGCGAAAGCCTGGTTATTGGCGAGGGTTGCAATCTCTGCGGCGCCTGCGTCGAGGTCTGCGAGGTGGAGGCCCTGGCCTTGCCCGAGACCGAGGGTCTGGCGCCCCGGCCCGAGGCGCCGCCCGACGGCGTCTGGGTCTTGGCGGAGCAACGCCGCGGTGAGTTGGCGCCGGTGACCGCCGAACTCCTGGGTGAAGCCCGGCGCCTGGCCAAAGTTCTGGGCGTCAAGGTGGCGGCGGTCCTGTTGGGGGACGGGGTGGCGCCCCTGGGCGAGGCCCTGTTTACCGCCGGGGCTCACCAGGTCTATCTGGCGGAGCATCCGCGCCTCAAAGATTTTCTGGAAGAGACCTATGCTGCGGCCTTGATTGAGTTGGCCCGAAAATTTCAGCCCGAAATTATCCTGGCGGGCGCCACCTACCTGGGGCGGGCTTTTATCCCCCAGGTGGCCGCGGCGCTCAAAACCGGCCTCACGGCGGACTGCACCGCCTTTGCCATCGACCCGGAAAAACGCCTCTTGCTCCAGACCCGCCCGGCTTTCGGCGGCAACATCATGGCCACCATCATCACTCCCCGGACGTATCCCCAGATGGCCACGGCCCGGCCCGGCGTCTTTAAGCCGGCCACGCCTGCGGCCGCCCCGGCCGGGGAAGTGGTCCGGGTGGACCTGGCCGCCCTGGGGAAATCGCCGCGCAGCCGCTTTGTCGGCACCGTGGCGGAAATCAAGGAGCGCATCCCCCTCAACGTTGCGGAGGTCATTGTGGCCGGGGGCCGGGGCCTGAAAGAGGCCAAGCATGTCAAGCTCCTGGAAGAACTGGCGGATTTGCTGGGGGGCGCGGTGGGCGCCAGCCGGGCCGCGGTGGACGCCGGCTGGATTCCTTACGCCCAACAGATCGGCCAGACCGGCAAGACGGTCTCCCCCAAGCTCTACATCGCCTGCGGTATTTCCGGCGCCACCCAGCACCTGGTGGGGATGCAATCCTCCGATGTCATCGTGGCCATCAACAAAGACCCGCAGGCGCCCATATTTCAGGTAGCCGATGTGGGTCTGGTGGGGGACCTGTTCGAGATCGTTCCGGCCCTGATCCAGGAGATCAAGAAGGACCGGGGTTGAAATAGCTTTCAGCCGTCAGCCGTCAGCTATCAGCTAATGTCAAGCATTGATAGTGAACCTGCCTCAGTTTGGCTTTTTTGCGTGAGATTTTTCAAATTGCCCGTTCCAGGGGCTATACGTGAAAAAAAGTATAAGAAACCTCTTTCAATTTCGGCGAATTCGTTTTATGTAATTAAGCCAGCAGACCTGGCCGCCCATAGGTAGTGGCTTAGGTTTGCCCTGAACCCGGCAAGACCACCAACCGGGTAACCAGCCAGACGAATTTATGAATGAAACCTCCCGCATAGCGTTGGTGACCGGCGGCGCCCGGGGCATAGGCCGGGCCATTGCCCTGGCCCTGGCCCAACCGGGCCTGACCATCTATCTCAACGATGTGGTCTTAGGCGAGGAAGCCGAAAGGACCCAACAAGAGGTGGAGGCCCTGGGGGCCTCGGCCCGGTTGGTGGAATTCAATGTGGCCGATGCCGCGGCGGTCAACCAGGGCCTGGACTACATCCTCAAAGAGAGCGGGCGCCTCGATATCCTGGTGAATAATGCCGGCATCACCCGGGACAACCTCATCGTCCGCATGAAAGAGACGGAATGGGACGCGGTCCTGGGAGTCAATCTCAAGGGCGCCTTCAATTGTATCCGGGCCGTGAGCCGGCCCATGGTCAAGCAGCGGGGCGGGCGCATCATCAACATCAGTTCGGTGGTGGGCGTCATGGGGAACCCCGGCCAGGCCAACTACGTGGCCTCCAAGGCCGGCTTGATCGGGCTCACCAAGACGGTGGCCCGGGAACTGGCCTCCCGGAACATTACGGTCAACGCCGTCGCTCCGGGCTTTATCCAGACTGAAATGACCGAGGCCTTACCGGAAGCCACCCGGAACCTGATGCTGGCCCAGATCCCTTTGGGCCGCTTCGGCGCCTCAGAAGAGGTGGCCCAGGCGGTGGCTTTCCTGGCTTCTGATGCCGCAGCCTACATCACCGGTCAGGTGATTCATGTCAACGGCGGAATGCTGATGGTTTAAGAAAAGAGGAGGTTTTGGGACGATGGGAGCAATTGACGAAAAGGTGATCGACATAATCGTGGACAAATTGGGGGTGGACCGCTCCGAGGTCACGCCCGAAGCCGTGTTTGTCGATGACCTGGGGGCCGATTCCCTGGACCTGGTGGAATTGATCATGGCCATGGAAGAAGAATTTCACATGGAAATCGCCGATGAGGACGCGGAAAAACTCAGGACCGTTCAGGATGTCATCAGTTTCATCTCCGCCCGGGCCGGCTGAGCCGGAAGCCATCGCCATCGGCTGCGATCATGCCGGCTATGGCCTGAAACGGGAAATTCTCCAACTATTGCACGGGCTCAAGGCGCCCTATGTGGACCTCGGCTGCGCCAGCCCGGACGAATCGGTGCATTATCCGCTGTATGCCAAAAAAGTGGTGGACGCGGTGTTGGCACGGCCCCACGCCCGGGGTATACTAATATGTGGCACCGGCATCGGCATGAGTATCATGGCCAACCGCTTTCCCGGCATCCGGGCCGCCCTGTGTCATGACATCTTTAGCGCCATCATGAGCCGCCGCCACAATGACGCCAACCTGCTGGTTATGGGGGGCCGCGTCATCGGCCCGGACCTGGGTAAGGAAATTGTCCGGGTCTGGCTCGCCACGCCGTTTGATGGCGGCCGCCACCAGGAGCGTTTGGATCTACTTGAACGATTAGCCCAAAAGGCCTGACCGGCAGGAGTTTTGACTGGATGGAAGAACTGGCCCGCACTGACCCGGAAATTTTTGCTGTCATCGAACGTGAGCGCCAACGCCAGCTGAACAAGTTGGAGATGATCGCCTCCGAAAACTTCGTCAGTGGGGCGGTGCTGCAGGCCCAGGGTTCCATTCTGACCCATAAATACGCCGAAGGGTATCCAGGGCGGCGCTTTTATGGCGGTTGCGAATATGTCGATACCGCGGAAAACCTGGCCCTGAGCCGGGTCAAGGAACTCTTTGGGGCGGCCTACGCCAATGTCCAGCCCCATTCCGGCACCCAGGCCAATATGGCCGTCTATTTTTCCTTCCTCAAGCCCGGTGATACCATTTTGGGCATGGACCTGGCCCATGGCGGCCATTTGAGCCACGGCGCCCCGATGAATTTTTCCGGGCGCCTGTACCACGCAGTAACCTACGGCGTGGATCGCCGCACCGAAGAAGTCGACTTTGCCGTGGTGGCGGACTTAGCCCGCCGGCACCGCCCCAAGATGATCATCGCCGGGGCCAGCGCCTATCCCCGGATCCTGGATTTTGGCCGTTTCGCCGAAATTGCCCGGGAGGTGGGGGCGTATCTCATGGTGGATATGGCCCATATCGCCGGGTTGATCGCCGCCGGGGTTCACCCCAATCCTTTGCTGGCGGCGGATTTTGTCACCTCCACCACCCATAAGACCCTGCGCGGCCCCCGGGGCGGCCTCATCCTGGCCCAGCCCCAATACGGCAAGGCGTTGGACAGCCAGATCTTCCCAGGGATGCAGGGCGGCCCCCTCATGCACATCATCGCCGCCAAGGCAGTGGCCTTCAAGGAAGCCCAGGGGCCTTCTTTCCGGCGCTACCAGGAGCAGATCGTGGCCAACGCCCGGACCCTGGCCCGGGAATTTACCCGGCACGGGTACCGCCTGGTGGCGGGCGGCACCGACACCCATCTCATCCTGCTGGACCTGACGCCTACCGGGCTCACGGGCTTAGAAGCGGAAGAGGCCCTGGATCAGGCCGGCATCACCGTCAACAAGAACTCCATCCCCTTTGACCAGCGGTCTCCCCGCATCACCAGCGGCATCCGCATCGGCACCCCGGCTTTGACCACCCGGGGCATGAAGGAGCCGGAGATGGAGATCATCGCCGGACTCATTCACCAGGCCCTGTCGGCGGCCACGGATGCGGCCCGCCTCCAGAAATTGGAAGGCCAGGTAAAAGAGATCTGCCGGAGTTATCCGCTACTGTTTGCCGAGGAATGGCTCATGGACCAACCGGGGCCGTCCTGCGCCGCCCGCGCTTCCATCTGAACTGAGCCTGCCCAAAAACCGGCGCTTCCCCGGCCGACCTGCTTCGGTGGCACAGGTTTTTAACCGGTGCGCATGCCCGTCTGACCCCCTCCGGGCAATATTGCCTCATTCCCCGTGCCGCGCAAATTTGCTATTTACTGAACCTCATTTTTGTTAGAAGATATGCCATGCGCTGTCCCTACTGCCACAGCACCAACAACAAGGTCATAGATTCCCGCACTAGCCGGGAGGCCAACGCTATCCGGCGGCGGCGCGAGTGCCTCCACTGCCAGTGGCGCTTTACCACCTATGAACAGGTGGAAGAAACCATGCCGCTGGTCGTCAAAAAAGACGGACGCCGGGAACCTTTCCAGCGTTCCAAGCTCTACGAAGGCATCACCAAGGCCTGCGAAAAGCGGCCCGTGTCCATCGACGTCATTGAGAATTTTCTGGACAGCCTGGAACGCGAGATGCTGGAGTCTGGGATGCGCGAAATCGCCTCCACCTGGATCGGCGAACGGGTGATGGCCGAACTGCGCCAGTGGGACGAAGTGGCCTATGTACGTTTCGCTTCGGTGTACCGCCACTTTACCGATGCCACCGACTTCATGGAGGAGATTCGCCACCTCCTGGCGACGCGGAAGGAAGAAAAGAAGGAGTGATTAGCGGGAGGGAGTAAGGGCAACTCATAATACCAATTTGATGTCAAAGGTAGGGTATTAAAATGGGGAGACTGCGGGGTTTGCATTTTTTTGGTGGCATAGGCGTCTCGCCTATGCGGGCGCAGGCTAAAGCCTGCGGCTACCAAATTCTCCCCCTAAATATTCCCGTCAATTCAATACGTTAGGTTTGACGTTTAATTTATATGAAAATAGCTCGGTGGGGCGGGCCTCCGTGCCCGCCAGCGAGAGGCGGCCAGGGACGGCCGCCCCACCAACACCAGCCATTTTTCATCTTTCGTTGTGGCCGAGAGGAAATAATCATTGGTATGAAAAAGCCCTGAGTCCTATTCTCCAATAATTAACTTCTATGATTAAGATAGATCCTCAATACCTGAAGCTGGCCCTGCGCCTGGCAGCCAAAGGCGCGGGCTGGGTATCGCCCAACCCCATGGTGGGGGCGGTGGTGGTCAAAGAGGGCCAGGTGGTGGGCCGGGGCTACCACCGCCGGGCCGGGTTGCCCCATGCCGAGGTGGAGGCGTTGCGGTCCGCCGGAGAGGCGGCCCGGGGCGCGGACTTGTACGTCACCTTAGAGCCCTGCAACCACCAGGGCCGCACCCCGCCCTGCACCCAGGCCATCCTGGCGTCCGGGGTGCGCCGGGTAGTCATTGCCGCCCGGGACCCCAATCCCCAGGTCACCGGCGGCGGGGCCGAGTTCCTGGCTGCCCGGGGGGTGGACGTGCATGAGGGGCTGCTGGCGGCCGAGGCCCGGCGCTTGAACGAGGCCTGGTTTCACTATGTAAACACCGGCCGGCCGTGGGTTATGGCCAAGGCGGCCTGCTCCCTGGACGGGAAGATCGCCACCGTGGGGGGCGAGAGCCAGTGGCTCACGGGCGAGGCCGCCCGGGCCCTGGGGCGCCGCCTGCGCCACCGGGTGGACGCCATCATCGTGGGGATCGGCACGGTGCTGGCCGACGACCCCCAGCTCACCACCCGTTTGCCCCGGGGCCAGGGGAAGGACCCCATCAGAGTCGTCCTGGACAGCCGGCTGCGCCTGCCCTTGACGGCCCGGCTGCTTAACCTGGACTCCGAGGCCCCCACCTGGGTGGCCACGACCAGCCAGGCGCCGCCGGAGACGATCCGCGCCCTTGAAGCGCGCGGCGCCCAGGTCCTAATGCTGCCCGGGGATGCCGGACGAGTTTCGCTTCCGGCCCTGCTGGAGGAGTTGGGGACCCGCCAGGTCCAGAGCCTCCTGGTGGAAGGCGGGGCCGAGACCCTCGGGGCCTTCTTTGACCAAAAACTGGTACATCAGTTCAATTTCTTCTATGCCCCCAAAATCCTGGGAGGCCAGCTTGCCACGGGGATGGTGGGAGGTCATGGGATCATTCACCTGGGAGAGGCCCATATCGCCCGGGACCTCCGCGTCCGCCGGGTCGGCGGCGACCTGCTGGTTTCAGGATATTTGTAACCCGGACCGGCGCAACGGCAGAGAATGCCTCATATAATAAAAAAAGAGCAAGCAAAAGACTATTATTTGTCATTCTGAGCGTAGCGAAGAATCTCTCTTTTTAGGCCGCCGAGATTCTTGCGTTCAGAATGACAAAAATTGTCGTTTGATCGCTCAGTGGTATGAGGCGAGAGCAGGGGACATAAAGACTTCTTCCGGCCCCTTCCTCAACCGCTTTTACTTTCCCAGCAAGGGCTTAGGGTGCGCGGGGCGCACCCTACTTTGTGGCCCGCAACGGCGCCTTGAGCGCGGCAATGAAATCGCCCACCTCTTTGATCAGTTCCGGGCCCCTTAGAGTGGCCACCCGCTGGACGATGGCGCTGCCCACCACCACCCCGTCCACGTAAGGGGCGAGAGCCGCCACCTGCTCCGGGGTGGAGATGCCGAAACCCACGGCCACGGGACATTTCACCAGGGAGCGCACCTCCTTCAGAGACGCGGCCAGGTCCGGGGGCAGCTCCGTGCGGGCCCCGGTGATTCCGGTCACCGAGACGTAGTAGAGAAATCCCTTGGTGAGGCGCCCCAGGGTCCTGATGCGCTCGGCGCCGCTGGTGGGCGCAGCCAGGAAAATGGTGGCGATTTTGGCCTTGGCGGCCGCCACCCGCCAGGGGCCCGCTTCCTCCGGGGGCAGGTCCGGAATGATGAAGCCGTCCACGCCCTGGGCCGCGGCCTCGGCCGCGGTGCGCTCCAAGCCGTATTGCAGGATGGGGTTGTAGTAGCCCATGAGGATCAACGGGATTTGGGTGTCGCGCCGAATGGAGCCGGCCAGTTTCAAGACGTCCTCCAGATGGACGCCCCCCTGCATGGCCCGGTTGCTGGCGGCCTGAATGGTAGGGCCGTCGGCCAGGGGATCGGAAAAGGGCACGCCTAATTCCAGGATATCCGCCCCCCGGGCGGCCATCTCCAGGGCCAAGGCCCGGGTGGTGGCAAGATCCGGATCACCCGCGGTGATAAAGGGGATGAAGGCCTTCTCGCCTTTGGCTTTGAGTTGCTTAAACACCCGGTCAATGCGCCTCACCGGACACCTCCATAGCTTCGGCCACTGCGTCCACGTCCTTGTCACCCCGGCCGGAGAGGTTGACGATAACGATGTCATCGGCGGTGTACTCGGGCGCCAGCCGCGAGAGATAGGCGATGGCATGGGCGGACTCCAGGGCGGGGAGAATGCCTTCGGTCCGGGACAGCAGGCTGAACCCCTCCAGGGCCTCGGTGTCCGTCACCGCCACGTATTCGGCCCGGCCCTGGTCCTTGAACCAGGCGTGCTCCGGGCCGACGCCGGGGTAATCCAGACCCGGCGCCAGGGAGTGGGCCTCCTGGATGTTGCCCCAGGGGTCTTGTAGGAGATAGCTGAAGGCGCCGTGGAGCACCCCCAGCGTTCCGGCCACCAGGGTGGCGGAGTGGTGATGGGTGTGGACCCCATGCCCCGCGGCCTCCACCCCCACGAACCGCACCGGGTCGTCCCGGAAGGCGTTAAACAGCCCCATGGCGTTGCTGCCGCCGCCGACGCAGGCCACCAGACACTGGGGCAGCTTGCCGGTCCGCCGCCGCAACTGGGCCCGGGCCTCCCGGCCGATCACCGCTTGAAAATCCCGGACAATCATGGGATAGGGGTGGGGGCCGCCCACGGAACCCAGGACATAGTGGGTGTGGCGCACGTTGGTGACCCAATCCCGGATGGCGTCATTCATGGCATCCTTCAGGGTGCGGCTGCCCGATTCCACCGGCGCCACCTTGGCCCCCAACAGGCGCATGCGGATGACGTTGAGGCGCTGGCGCCGGATGTCTTCGGTGCCCATGTAAATGTCGCAGGAAAGGCCCAACAGGGCCGCCACCGTGGCGGTGGCCACCCCGTGCTGGCCCGCCCCGGTCTCGGCGATGAGCCGGGTTTTGCCCATACGCCGGGCCAGTAACCCCTGCCCCAGGGTGTTGTTGATCTTGTGCGCCCCGGTGTGGGCCAGGTCCTCCCGCTTGATATAAATCTGCGGCCCCCCCAACTCCGCGGTCAAATGCCTGGCGAAATACAGGGGCGTGGGACGGCCCACGTAATCCTTCAGGTACCAGGACAACTCCCGGCGAAAC
>PEWM01000208.1:642-7112 GCA_002779455.1 Deltaproteobacteria bacterium CG07_land_8_20_14_0_80_60_11 | reverse complement strand
GGCAATTACGGCTTACTGTTCTTGAAAAGTTCTTTAAATTGGTAGCACAGGCTTTCCAGCCTGTGCCAAGGAAGCAGGTTAATCGTGCACAGCCTGGAAAGGCTGTGCCACCAGCCAATACCAGCTCTTCATGATTTGCGGGTGGGCCAAAGGCCCATGCGCGACTGTTCTGAAAAGTTCTTGGTGGCGCCGGCATCTTGCCGGTGCGGCAAACCGGCTGGAAGCCTGCGCTACCAAAGGCGGCGGGCACAGAGGCCCGCCCCACCCTCAAAATCAAGGCGGTGGGGCGGCCGTCTCTGGCCGCCCGGCGAATCCATCTCAAAGGCAGGATCCGGGCTCTTGCGGGGGTGAAAGGGCACCGATCACCCCCTGTCCGTCCACCCGGAAACTTGACAACGCCCCCCTTTATCCTCATGTTACAGATAAGGGCGCCTGACCCGTTTAATCCGGACGATAGTTTTTTCTCAGCTTGAACCCCGGGCGCGCCCCCCGGGGTCGCCGGGCGTGGGGCAAGGAGAAATGGGCATGCCGGTGGGAAAAGTGATCCCGATTCTGGATCAGGTGCGTGAGCGCTTGCGGGCCGCCGCGGCGCACCGCCGGCGCACCGGCCGCCCGTTCGTCACCCTCAGTTACGCCCAGAGTCTGGACGGCAGCATTGCCGGCCGCCCCGGGCGTCCCCTGGCGCTCAGCGGCCCCCAGGCCATGGCCCTGACCCACGGCCTCCGGGCCTCCCACGAGGCCATCCTGGTGGGCATCGGCACGGTGCTGGCCGACAATCCCCGTCTCAACGTCAGGCTGGTAGCGGGCGCCGACCCCCAACCGGTAGTGGTGGACAGCCGCCTCCGTTTCCCCCCGTATGCCAACCTCTTGAAAAACCGTCAGTCCCCCTTAATTGTCACCAACGAAGGCGCCGACGCCGAGCGGCAACAGACCCTGGAAGCGGCGGGGGCTCGGGTCCTGCGGCTGCCGGGGAACAACGGCTGGATCGATCTGGCCGATCTCCTCAAACACCTGGGGGCCATGGGCATCAACAGCCTGATGGTGGAAGGGGGCGCCCAGATTATTACGAGTTTTCTGGCTTTCCGCTTGGTGGACCAGGTGGTTCTGACCATCGCCCCCCTGCTCGTGGGCGGCCTCCGGGTGGTGAACCCCTTGGGGCACTACTCCCGGCGGCGTTTTCCCCGCCTCAAGCACCTCAGCTATCAGCAACTGGGCGATGACCTGGTGCTGCGCGGCGAACCGGACTGGGACGGTTGAATGGAACGACAGGCCCTTTATTTCACCGGCCCCCGGCAGGTGGCGCGCCAAACTGAAACCCTCCCCTCCCCGGTTTTTGGCCAGGTGCTGGTAAAGACCATCATTTCCGCCATCAGCCCGGGCACCGAGTTGTTGGTTTACCGGGGGCTGGCGCCGGCGGATCTGGCCAGGGATGAGACCATCACCGCCCTGGCCGGAGATTTCTCTTTTCCCCTGAAATATGGCTACGCCGCGGTAGGCCAGGTCCTAAAACT
This sequence comes from Deltaproteobacteria bacterium CG07_land_8_20_14_0_80_60_11, assembly GCA_002779455.1. Classification (GTDB taxonomy): domain Bacteria; phylum Desulfobacterota; class Desulfobaccia; order Desulfobaccales; family 0-14-0-80-60-11; genus 0-14-0-80-60-11. The sequence goes on along the minus strand of PEWM01000208.1, from coordinate 5,601 downwards.
GGGCCGGGGCGTGGCGCCCGGCTGGGAAGGCCGGCTGGTCTTCGCCTTTAATCCCCACGAAAGCCATTTCCTGGCGGCTCCTGACGAACTGCTCGGGTTGCCCGCCGGCCTGACCCCGGAGGATGCGGTGTTCTTCCCCAACATGGAAACCGCGGTGACCTTCCTGCTGGACGGCCAACCCCTCATGGGGGAACAGGTGGCCATCTTCGGCCAGGGCATCGTGGGCCTGCTCTTGACCGCCCTTTTGAGCCGCTGGCCCCTGTCGTCCCTGGTGACCCTGGATCTATATCCCCGGCGCCGCCAGCTCTCCGAAGACCTGGGGGCCCACCTGAGCCTGGACCCCTCGGCCCCGGACGCCCTGGCGCGCCTCGCCGCCGGTCTCCAGGGAGGCGGCACGTATCCCGGGGCGGACCTCTGCTATGAGATCTCCGGCAACCCTGCCGCCCTGGATCAGGCCATCGCCGCCACCGGCTTCAGCGGCCGGGTGGTCATCGGCTCCTGGTACGGGCTCAAGCGGTCCGACCTGAACCTGGGGGGCCGCTTCCACCGCAGCCGGGTGCGGCTCATCAGCAGCCAGGTCAGCAGCATTGCCCCGGAGCTTACCGGCCGCTGGAACAAAACCCGGCGTTATCATGCTACCTGGCAGATGCTGGCGCAGGTGCAGCCGGCCCGCTTCATCACCCAGCGGTTTCCCATCGGCCAGGCAGCCCAGGCTTATGAGTTGCTCGACCGCCACCCGGAAGACGTCATTCAGGTAATCCTGACGTATTGAATGGGTCAAAGGGTGGCACAGGCTTCCAGCCTGTGCACCCGCACCGGCAAGATGCCGGTGCCACCAAGAACTTTTCGGACCAGTTCCTCATGGGCCTTCGGCCCACCCGTAAAGCATGAAAAGCTTGTATTGGCTGGTGGCACAGCCTTTCCAGGCTGTGCATGACTAACCTGCTTCCTTGACACAGGTTGAAAACCTGTGCTACCGGGTTCATGGCAGACAGGCGAGGGCGCCGGTCCTCCATCCTCATTGGTCAATCTCCAGCATTTACTGGCCACTGACCACTGACCACTATCTTTTATCAGGCCACGGTCACCTCTTTACAGAGGAAGGTGTCCTGGATGGCGTGGAAGAGTTCCACCCCGTCTTTCATGGGCCGCTGGAAGGTCTTGCGGCCGGAGATCAGGCCCATGCCCCCGGCCCGCTTGTTAATCACCGCGGTGCGCACCGCGTCGGCCAGGTCGTTCTGGCCGGAGCCGCCGCCGGAGTTGATCAGCCCCGCCCGCCCCATGAAGCAGTTAGCCACCTGGTAGCGGCACAGATCAATGGGGTGGTTGGGCGCCAACTTCTCGTAAACCAGCTCGCTGGTCTTGCCGAATTTGACCGCCTTATAGCCGCCGTTGTTCACCGCCAGCTTCTGCTTGACGATGTCGGCTTCGATGGTCACCCCCAGGTAGTTGGCCTGGCCGGTGAGGTCGGCGGAGGCGTGAAAATCGCCCTCCTTGGTCTTGAACGCCGGGTTGCGCAGGTAGCACCAGAGGATGCAGACCATCCCCAGCTCGTGGGCTAATTTAAAGGCCTCGGAAATCTCCAATATCTGCCGGCGGCTCTCCGGGGAGCCGTAATAAATGGTGGCCCCCACGGCCACCGCGCCCAGGTCGAAGGCCTGCTCCACCGAGGCAAACAGGGTCTGGTCGTAAAAATTGGGGTAGGAGAGCATCTCGTTGTGGTTGAGCTTGACGATGAAGGGGATCTTGTGGGCGTACTTCCGGGCCACCGCGCCCAGCACCCCGAGGGTTGAGGCCACGGCGTTGCAGCCCCCGGCCATGGCTAACTTGACGATGTTCTCCGGGTCGAAGTAGATGGGGTTGGGGGCAAAGGAGGCGGCGGCGGAATGCTCCACCCCCTGGTCCACCGGCAGGATGGAGAGATAGCCGGTGCCGGCCAGGCGGCCATGCCCGAACAGGGAGGCGAGCGAGCGCAAGACCCCCGGGGGCCGGTCGCTCATCACGCAGACCCGGTCAATGAAATCAGGCCCCGGCAGGTTGAGGCTCTCCTTGGGGAACCCTTTGCACTTGTGCTTCAGCAAGTCATCAGCCTCCGCGCCCAACAACGATTGGATTTTTTTAATCACGGGCCACCTCCTTAAAAGCGGTTTTTGGTTTTAGGTTTTTGGTTTTAGGTTCTGGGTTCTGGGTTCCTTGGCGGCGCTCAGGATGATAAAGTGGCATCTTCCAACTTTCTTAAGGTTAGTTCAATTTTATCTATCGGTCAATTTGTCCCTTGCCGCGATCTATCTTAATATGAGGCCTATCCGCGTCTCTGGCAAGGGCTTATTGTAAGCTATCAGCAGTCATCGGTCAGCTGTCTGCAAAAACAAGGACTTATCAAATCGGCTCGATAACGATTGGTTCCCTGGAATAATACAACCAATTGAGGCTCTTGCAAAAATGCCAGAAATTTCAAATTTCCTGGCTAATGTGGAGCAGGCGCCCTCGCCTGCATAAAGAACAGCCGAGGGCGGCGGTTCCACATTTATACCTGATATTGATGGTTATGTAGCTTGGGAGTAATTCCACCTTTTAACCGGAAAACGATTAGGGCTTCCCGGCCGTAAAGTTTATCGACTTTTGCCAGAGGCTCAATTGCTTTGATTTATAAAGCTGACCTCTGAACGCTGAAAGCTGAACGCTTACGGCTTATTTTATCCTGGCCTGGCTGAAGTCATCAATTCCAGCGCCACCCGGGCGGCGCGGGCCGAGGCCCCCGGCCCTCCGAGGCGGCGGATCACCGTGGCCAGGCCGCGCCGCACCGCCTTTATGCGCCCCGGGTCCTGGATGAGACTCAAGACCTCGTGCGCCAGACGCTCCGGGGTGAAATCGTCCTGGATAAGCTCGGGAAAAACGCGCGCCTCGGCCAGAAGATTGGCCATGCCCACATGCGCCACCCGGACGAGCCGGCGGGCCAACGCAAAGGTGAGGGGCGACACCCGGTAAACAATGACCGCGGGCGCCCCCGCCAGGGCCGCCTCCACCGTGGCCGTGCCCGAGGCCACCACCGCGGCGTGCGCCGCCCCCAGGGCCTGGTAGGCCTGGCCGGGGATGATGCTGAGCCGCAAGGCCGTAGGGGCGGGTTTAAAACCCGCCCCGACGCCACCTTCCCCGGAAACCATCGACTGCACCAACTCCGCCGGGGCGGTGGAGGCCAGGGGCAGGATGAACTGGGTTTGGGGGATGCTCCGGCGGATGAGGCTGGCGGCCTTCAGCATAGTGGGCAGGTGCCGCTCGATTTCGCCGGCCCGGCTCCCGGGGAGCAGGGCGATGGTAAGGGCCTCCGGGTCCAGGTTATGCCCCAGCAAAAAAGCTCGCCGGTCCGCGAGGGGCGGCAGGGTCTCCCGAAAGGGGTGGCCCACGTAATCCACGGTCACGCCCCGCTGCCGGTAAAAGTCGGCCTCAAAGGGGAAGATGACCACCAGGCGGTCGGTGAGGCGCGCCAGGGTGCGCACCCGGTAGGTGCGCCAGGCCCAGACCTGGGGGCTGATGTAGTACAACACCGGCGCCCGCCAATATCGGGCCAGGCGGGCCACCCAAAAGTTGAAGTCGGGAAAATCCACCAGGATGACCAGGTCCGGGCGCGCGGTTGATAGGACGCGGCCGATGGTGCGGAGGGCCTGCCAGATCGCGGGCAGGTGGCCCGCCACTTCCATGAGGCCCACCACGGCCAGCTCCGCGGCGGGGGTGAGAATCCGCACCCCCTGGGCAGCCATGGCCTCACCGCCGATGCCAAGAAATTCTGCCTGGGGGCAGCGCTCCCGGATGGCCGCCACCAGCCGGGCCGCATGGTCGTCCCCGGAGGCCTCGCCGGCGACCACAAGGATTTGGGGGGGCTTACGCCCCGGGGCAAAAGGGGAAAAGGCGAAAAGGCGAAAAGGCGAAAGTTTCTCCAGCATCTGATTCTCCAAAACCTTTTGCGCTTTTACCGGGGCCTTTCCCCCTCGTCCCCAAGCTTGGCTTGACACTTAGGAACCAGAATATGAAGCCAATTCGTTTTTAATCTTCTTCCCCTTTTTCCCTTTTCGCCTTTTTCCCTTTTTCCCCCAAATCTTCACCCCTTCGCCTTTTTCATGGCGGCGTTGATTGACAGCGCCAGGTCCAGGGCGGCCCGGCCGGCTTCGCCCGGGATGGGGGCTTCGCCGCCGTCCCGGATGGTCTCGACAAAGGCGGTGATTTCTTTGAGCAGGACATCTTCCTGGGAAAACCGGCGGGTCTCCAGGGCTACCCCCGGCAGCGGCCCCATGGCCCCGTCCTTCCGGGAAGCGGCGGTGAGTTCCCGGTTCTCAAAATCCACCGCCAGGTAGGCCTCGGGCTGGAAGAGGCGAAACTTACGCATGGACTTGAAGGACATGCGGGAGGCGGTGAGGTTGGCGATGCAGCCGCCTTCGAACTCCAGCCGGACGTTGGCCAGGTCCACGCGGCCGGTGAGGACCGAGATGCCGGCGGCGCGGATTTCGGCCACGGGCGAGGGAACCAGGTTCAGCACATGATCCAGGTCGTGGATCATTAAATCCAGGACCACGTCCACGTCGGTGCCCCGCTCCTTGAAGAACGACAGGCGGTGGCTCTCGATGAACCGGGGCTGGGTCACCCGCCTTTTGAGCTCTTCCATGGCGGAGTTGAACCGCTCCAGGTGGCCCACCATGAGGATGAGGCCGCGCTCCCGGGACCGGCGCACCAGTTCATCGGCCTCGGCCACGGTGGTGGTAATGGGCTTTTCCACCAGCACCTGGCAGCCGGCGGCCAGGCAGTCCCGAACCACGGCGAAATGCCGGGAGGTGGGGACCGCCACGCTCACCGCCGACACCAGCGGCAAGAGTTCCCGGTAGTCGCCAAAATCCCGGGTGTGCAAGGCGTGAGCCACCTTGCGGGCCTGGTCCCGGTTGAGGTCGGCCACCCCCACCAGCTCGGTTT